>JBOFVP010000310.1:0-29130 GCA_051653165.1 Clostridium sp. | reverse complement strand
TTCCATTAATATATTATCAATTCCATCTATAAAATCTTTGTAAGACTTAGATTCATCATAAACATTCTCAGCCATTCTATATTCATTGTTTTCTATATTCATATTAAAAATATCTATTAATACTTCCGCATTATTTTCTTTATTTGTACATCCAATAATATTAAATATCATATAAAAAATCAAAATACTCTTTATATAACTCATACTCTTTCCTTTCATTTGTTTTACGCTTAATAGCATATTAATTATATATCTTTTTCTCTTATTTTTCATTTTTAATTGTTTCTATTTTAAATGTAAAATAGAAAGCTTTAAAAATCATTAACAATATAAGAAAAACTCTCATTGCCAATATATCTATAATTATTAATGGGATAGCTATCATTATATCTGCTACTATAAGAATAGATAGCTTTTGTTTAATTGTCATACCTCGCCTATTAACAATACTCTCTAAATTATTTTTATAAAGTTTTGTTGATAAAAACCACTTATTAAATCTATCTGATCCCCTTGCAAAACAAAACGATGATACCAATAAAAATGGTGTGGTTGGTAATATAGGTAATAATACCCCTATGCAGCCTAGAAAAAAAGAAACTAGTCCAACTAATACATATCCATACTTTTTAATTCTCTTCATGAATCCTCCACTTACAAGAATTATTCTAATACATTTTATGTTTTTAAATAAATATGTTTCTATTCTCATTAATATTTATTTTATTATTTTTCTCATATCTCCTATCATATATATTGAACCAGTTATTATTATTAAGTCTTCCTTATCTGCTTTATTATAAATATAGTCAAACCCTTCTTTGTAATTCTCATATGATACAACCTTATTATTCACCTTTTTTATTTCACTCTCAAGCTCATATGCAAGCTCTGCTCTATCATTGTGAGGTGTTAAAGCAACTATTTCCTTAGCAATAGGGGCTATGCAATTTATCATATCTCCTACCTGTTTATCTGCTAATATTCCAATAATTAAATAAATATTATTATATTTATAGTACTTATTTATATTTTCTTTTAGCTTTATTATCCCCTCAATATTATGTGCGGCATCTATTACAACCAAGGGTTCAGCTTTAATTGTTTCTAACCTTCCAATCCATTTAATATTTCTAAATGACTCCGTAATATCCTTATTACAAATACCAAATCCCTCTAAACTAGATAATACTTCAAAACCCTTTATAGCTAATGCACAATTAAGTATTTGATGTTCTCCTAAGAGAGCAAGTTCAAGATTATATATACAATTAACTCCTTTAATCTCAATAGTTTGAGTTGTTACTTTATTTCTATTAATCTTTATTAACCTTCCATCATCTTCTTTAACATAAGTAACCCTAACATTTAGCTCATCTGCTCTCTTTAAAATTTCCCTCATAGCTTCTTCTTTTTGAGGATATACAATAAGAGGAACTTCATTTTTCATTATTCCAGCCTTATTTTTTGAAATCTCTGATAGATTATGACCTAAAATATTTACATGGTCTAAGCTTATTGAAGTAATAATTGTTAAAATAGGATTTATAACATTTGTTGAGTCATATGTTCCACCTAACCCTACCTCTATAACTCCATAGTCAATCCCTTCCTCATAAAAATAATAAAGCATTAAACAAGTTATTATCTCAAACTCTGTGGGATGGGTATATCCTTCACTACAAAGCACCTCAATATGTGGCTTAATAAATCTAACTAATTCTAAAAGCTTATCCTCACTAATATTTTCTTCATTTATACGAATCATTTCCTCATATTCTTCTAAATGAGGACTATTAAAGTTACCAACCTTAAATCCCTTATTAATTAATAATTTCGCTATCATACATGATGTTGAACCTTTTCCATTTGTTCCTGCAATATGTATTAACTTAAGTTTTTTGTGTGGATTTCCTAAAAGTTCAAGCAACCTTACTGTTCTCTCTAGCCCATAATTTGATCCACTTTTTTTAACCTTCTCTATATAATCAATTAATTCCTTATTCTTCATTTAATTCCCTCAACTTCTTCTCTTATATGATTTAAAAACAGTTCAGTTGTATTATTAATCCCTAAATGGCTTAACATTCTACTCCCAACAGCATCCTCAAACTCATTAAATAATATTTCTCCATTTTTTAATAGTAAAAAGTCAATTCCACCATAATCTATATCTATTTTATTTAAAATTTTATCTACTATTTTCATCTGTTCATTATTAGGATGGAATATTTCTACCTCTCCTCCTTTTGTAAAGTTAGAAATTATATTGCCCTTTGCTGGAGTTCTCAATACACTATGTACTACCTTATTATTGATTATATAAAACCTAACATCTCCAATATACTCCTTAATATATTCTTGATAAATCATATTACTATTAATTTCTAATGGCATCTTATTTAGTAGTTCTACTCCTTCCCCACCATGTCCATCTCTTGGCTTTACAATGATTTTTTCTGTGAATTCATTTTCATTATATAACCTAGGAAATCTTATTTCTAATTCTTGTGCAAACTCATACCCCTTAAGTTTATCATTTCCTAATTTACAAAATACACTATTATTAAAAACTCTTACACCTTGTTCTTCAAAGTCTTTAGATATCCTAAAAAATCTACTTCTATTAATAACAAACTTAACATCCTTGTGGGTTATTATGGTATTATTATTTACTTTAGCAAACTCTATATTAAAATTGTATTTTTTCCCCTCATTAATAAGCCATTCAATATACAACTTATTTTTTTCACAATCAATCTCATTATAAATTAATAATCCCCTATTCATTACACTTCTCCACCACATACTTGATTAATTCTTCACCAAAATTTATTCCTGAAATTTCTTCAAAGCTTAAAAAGTTAAGATTTGAATTTACTTCACATAAAATTGGTTCCCCATCTTTTCCAAATAGTAAATCCACACCTGAAAAATCTAATCCTAAGCTTTTATGAGCTTCCATGGCTAAGGCTTCTTGTTCATCTGAAAGAGCTATAACCCTTCCTCTTGCACCTTGAGTAATGTTTGCTCTAAAGTCTCCCTTGCTTTCTCTATACATTGCTCCAATTATTTTATCCCCAATTATATTAACTCTTATATCTCTTCCAAAACTACTGTTTATATTCTCTTGCATAATAAAATCTATATTTTTTCCTTGAAGCTCCCTTACCTTTAAAATAAACTCTTCCTCATTATTTATTTTATAAACCTGCATTCCAAAAGAACCCTTGCTCTCTTTTATTATTACATCCTCATTTAATTCCTTATAATATTTTAATATTTCATCATTAGTTATGTTATTAGCTGAAAATATAAATGGAGATATAAATGTTTTTGGCATTTTTATCCCATTTTGTGATAACTCTAAATGCATGTATCCCTTGTGGTCACAAGCCTCTATTGCCTTCCCTGAGTTAAAAACTCTATATCCCATTCTCTCTAAATGCTTTGCCAACAATATATCCTTGTCCCAAAATATTATAAAGTCTATATTTCTAATATCTTTTTCACAAATAAAATCTGCCCCTCCATTTTCATTATAAAAGGATAAAATTTCATTATTTTTAATAGGGACTATTTCAACCCCTATCTTTTCTCCCCTTTTAACTAAGGAAAATACCAACTCTTCTATTTTCTTTATATTTAAAGTACCACTATAAACAATTATTCCTCTCATCTTTTACCTACCTTTTATATCAATCCTAAAAATTCTTTTTCATCAATTATATTAATCTCCTGCCCCTTATCAATATAACTCCATGCTTTTCTCATTTTAGATGTAGAATTTCCTTCACCTGTTAAATTTGCTTTCTTCCCACCAACAACTAAAACCGAAGTTTTTTTAGTAATTGTTCCCCCAGTATTTCCTCCAAGGCTTCTTACAATCATCATAGCCTCTGCTCTTCCCATTGTAGTTAATGGTCCTGTAAAAACAACTACCTTATCCTTAAAATACTCACCACCATAACTTTTTCTTTTAACTTTTTCTCTTCTTGATTTTTTATATTGACCTTTTCCAAATGATGCTGGGGAATAACCCTCACTATTTAAATAACCAACTCTTAATCCTAATTCATCCTTTAAGGCTTCAATGCCGTCTCCCTCAAGTTCATCTAAAACATTCAATAATACATTTGCACATGCCTTTGCATCCTCAGCTGCATTATGGTGATTAAATTCATATCCTAAAAAATTATTAATTGTATTTAACTTTGCATTTTCAAGGTCTGAATAAAATCTCTTACTTAAATTCATGGTACAAATATATTCAAACTCTGGAAATTCTATTTCATAGGTTTCTAAAGTCCTCCTAAGAACACTAATATCAAAAGCTGCATTATGAGCCACAACAACTTTATTATTTAAATAAGGTTTAATTTCATCCCATAACTCATTAAATTCCTTTTCATTTCTAACATCCTCTTCCCTTATTCCATGAATCATAATATTCATATTGGAAAATCTTAATTCTGGTGGTTTTATTAAAAAATACTTTTCTTCAACTATTTTATTATTTTCAACAACCGTTATCCCTAGGGAACATGGACTATTTCTTTTTTCATTTGCCGTTTCAAAATCTATTGCTACAAAATTCATTAATTACCTCTTCTTAAGTTTATAATATTTTTTGATTTCCTCTATTCTTGATAAGGTTAAAAGACCCTTCTCATATAAGTTATCAAAGAAAAACATAACATCTTCTTTACCTTTTAATATGTTAATTACTTTTTGATTTTCCCCACTACCTGTTACAAACATTACACTTTTGCCATCATTAATAGTTTTTATAATTGAAGAAACATAGTTGTTAAATTCTTCTTCAAACTTTACTAATCTATTATCTAAGCTTTTTTTCATAACTTCTTTTCCAGCATCATACCCTTTTATCTCTAAATATACACCTAATACAGAGTTTTTTTGATTTTCTCTTAATGTTAATCTTGTTAGTATAGTTGAAAACTCCTTATAGTCAATTAGTAATCCATTCTTTTTAACCTCTCCAAACACTCTCTCCATTGCATTATAGGTGGTTATCCATACAGAACCTGCATGTTTTATTTCTGTACTTTTAAATTTCTCTCTCTCTATGGCTTTTCGTATAGTTGACCCATCTGATAATCCCCATTTTTTTGCGGCTTCTGAAAGTGTCAACACCTTTTCTAAATCTATATCATTCTCCTTTATAACAACAATAGACAAAATATCTCCTCTACTAATTTTGTCATTAACTATTGATATAAATTCACCATTTTCATCATATTTTCTACCCTCAATATAAAATTCCTCTCCCTCATATTCCCTAACCTCTTTTAAGTCCTTTATACTATTTTTATATTTATTGTAGATATATACATCTGTGTATCTATAAAAATTTTTATCTATTATTTGAAATACCATTTATATACCGTCCTCTATTATGATTAATTCTATTATATCTCATAGCAATTACTTTAACTAGAATAAAGTAGTTGCTATGTTCTGGTTATATTCACTATTTTATCTAAATATCAACTTCTTTAATTACTATGTTTTTATAACTGAAATAAGAAATTACTATGGAAATTCCTTGCATTATTAAAAAACTTAAGAAAGCAGCTATTGATGCTTTTAAAGACAACGCTCCTCCAACATAGCAAGGAAGTATAGTTGATAATAATAAAACTGATGTAATTACTATCTCTATTCCAAAAAAAAATACAATCTCATCCCTAATTATCCTCTTTATTTGATTTAAATTATATCCAATTAGCTTAAGTTGTTTATAATTTTGAATCTTTGAAAAAGCATCCCCAATAAATTTATAAATTAATGCTATATTCATTAAAAACATTACAAGATAATAGGCACAAAGAGAAATTATTCTTAATTGTTCTGTAATTGAACTTGCAACATTACCCATTAAAGCTAAGGTTCCAATCATTAATGATATTATCAAAAAACCTGATTTCTTAATAGAATAGTGTAAATTACTTAAGGATATAAATTTAACTGGATCCTTTACTTTTCTTCTAATCTTAACTATTTCACATGGTATATAAATTTGAAGAATAAAAGCTGCACCAACAATTCCTATTGGAAGTAAAACTCCCATTATTACTGATGCCTCTTTTGCTTCCAACCCAAAAAGAAATGTAATAAGGGGAAGTAAATATAAAACTATAAAAAATTTGTTTGGTACTTTCTTAAATGGCGTTGTATCCCTATTTGCACTACCACTTTTCATATTCATTAATTCTTTAATTTCTTTTCTATAAGCATATCCTGCATCAATTAATCCAATCGCAAGAAATTGCATACCCATTATTATAAAGGTAAATACATATGATTCCTTTGAGATTACATTTATATTCCCAATAACCCCAAGAGAAGAGTATAATGTTCCCACAAAAAATGGTACTAATAATGACCCAATGGTTATTCCAAGTACTGTTCCAATTAATCCAAGACCTAAGTTTTGAACACACAATATTATCGCTACCTCTACAAAGGTTCTACCACTTATAGCAGCAACTGCAACATCCTTTGTTTTTTCAATTAAATAATAGGAGTTTGCAAATGAAATAAATAAAACACAGGCTAGAATTACTAATAATGCAATTATTGATACATCTATTGTTTTTAAAATATTCTCTCCCATAACCTCCGGGTTATATATTATATTAAATATATTAAATATTACAGTTACAGCTAAAAATGTTGCTACTGTGTAACATATACTTTGTTTCATATCACTTAAAACCATTTTTAATGCAAATTTTAACGATCCCATAAATTCCCCTCCCTTACTCAAAAAAATTTATAGTATGTGATGAGTTTGCTGAAACAATATCATAGAAAAATTCCTTTTGAGTTTTTATCCCTCTTTCAATAATATTTTCTACCTTTCCATCCTTAATAATAACAACTTTTTTACCATAAGATGCTATCATATTATCATGTGTAACTAATAAAATTGTTGTTTTTTCTATTTCATTAAGCTTCTTAAAGCTATTTAACATTTCATGAGCATGTACTGTATCTAAATTAGCTGTAGGTTCATCTCCTACTATAAAGCTTGGTTTTGTAACTAAAGCTCTTGCAACAGCTATCCTTTGACGCTGACCCCCTGAACATTCCATTGGCTTTTTTTGAAGCAATTCTTCTATATCTAACAAATTACTTATCTCATTAATACGTTCTTTTCTTTGTTTTTTTTTAACTCCTCCTAATAAAAGTGGAATCCCTATATTTATCTCAACTGTAAAGTTATTAATTAAGTTAAACTCTTGAAAAATATACCCTATATTGTTATATCTAAAATTACTCAATGCCTTATTAGACATTCCTTTTACTCTTTTTTCTTTAATATACACTTGTCCAACAGTTGGAGAATCAACTGTTGATAACAGGTTCAAACAAGTTGTTTTCCCAGAGCCAGAAGGTCCCATTATACATATGAAGTCACCCGTTTCAATTTCTATATTAATATTATCAACAGCTGTATATTTTACTTTTGTACCATAAATTTTACTAATTGATTTACCTAATATTATTCCCACGACCCCTCCTAGTCACCACTTAGTGACAATTTAATTTTATCCAATAAATAATTATTTTACAAACTTATCCATACCTATTTATTTACTACTATCTAATATTACATTCTATTTACTTTTATTCCCTACCTTTTTCACTACTTCGTGAAATACTTCAAGAAAATTAAAATGCGCTAACAGTTTATTAACTATTAGCGCTTTACTTTTTACATTTCACTTAAATTATTTGATTCCTTACCATCTGGCTTACTTCTTAAATATTCCTCTCCCTTTCTTGAATGAGAAATTATTACACCCTCAATTTCTCCACTTTTAGCTCTCTCTACTCCTGCTTGCTTTTCTAGAGTTTCTCCACTACTTAAAACATAATGGGTAATTTCTCCACTACTATTTTTAATTGTATCTGTTATTTTATCTGACATTAAAATCACCTCTTACAATTATTTTTCCTTAATGCAATTATTATATTCAAAAATATCATTATTAAACTTTTAAAAAACTTGTATAAAATATCCTAAAAAGTTATACTCTATGTATATGTAAGCTCTAAAACACTAATATAAAACAATAAAATTTGGGAGGGACACTTTATGAATGAATTAAACGACATTTTAGGATTAGATCTTAATACTATCGAGGTTACTGAAATAAATGAGGAACACCTAATCGCCCTAAAAAATTCAAATCATTATACTCAAACAAACTTCTATTTTTGGTTATATGAACGTAGTTTGGAACAATTAGATAATAATACCCGTGCATATGTAACTTTTCTAATGTCATATTACATTTTTATAATATACACCCCATTAAACTATGAGAGCATAGCCTTTACACTTGCAAAAAAAGCTATCCATCTTCATAGAAGTACAAAGTACTTAGAATGGTTATTAATATTCTCATCACTTCCCCAAAATCTTATAACTACATTTGATACAATAAACCTTGCCGAGGAAATCTTAGAGCTAAATCCTGAAAGTATTACTGCTAGAACAATACTTGAACTTTACTAGTTACATAAATGAGCTGCCATTTCTTGATGACAGCTCATTATTATTAATACTTATATAGCTCTTCTATACATCATATTTAATCTCATTATTTTACTTGATAGTTCCTTAGTTAAATCATCTTTACTCATTCTCCAACACCAATTTCCTCCAATAGTAGATGGAAAGTTCATTCTACAATCATTACCTAGGTTTAAATAGTCCTGCATAGTAGTAATAGCCAAATCCCCAACGCTTCCAAAAGCTTCTCTAATAAAAGCCCAGTTTATTTTCTCACTACTTGCTAAATACTCCATTGCAAAATTTCTTTCGTTAACACCACTTGTTTTTTCATACCATCCAATAATTGTATCATTATCATGAGTACCTGTATAAACAACAGCATTATTAACATAATTGTGAGGAAGATAATAATTTTCACATTCTCCACTAAAGGCAAATTGTAAAACTCTCATTCCTGGATATCCAAGCTTCTCTCTAAGCTCCACTACATCATCAGTTATTATACCTAAATCCTCTGCAATAATTGGTATATCACCTAATTTCTCTTTAATTTTATTAAAGAGCTTTATTCCTGGACCCTTTACCCATTTCCCATTAATAGCTGTTTTCTCTCCATATGGAATTTCCCAATATCCTTGAAATCCTCTAAAATGATCTATTCTAATAATATCATATAACTTTAATGATGCCTTTATTCTTTTTATCCACCAACTAAACCCTGTTTTTTCATGGTATTCCCAATTATAAATAGGATTTCCCCAAAGTTGTCCTGTTTGTGAAAATGCATCTGGTGGACAACCAGCTACCATTAATGGGACATACTCTTCTTTATCAAACTTAAATAATTCAATATTACTATAAACATCGCTACTATCCTCAGCAACATAAATAGGTACATCTCCAATTATTTTTATACCTAATGAATTTACATATCCCTTTAATTCATTCCACTGTTTATAAAATAGAAACTGTAAAAAACTCCAATATTCAATTTCCTTACTAAGTTTATTCTTGTAGGCTACTACTTCTTTTTCTTCCCTTCTTTTAATGCCATTATCCCACTTTAAAAAGCTCTCTAATGAAAAGCTCTCCTTAACAGCCATATAAAAAGAATACTCATCTAACCATTCACTATTTTCCACTTTAAATTTTTCATATTCATCCTTTAAAATGCCTTCTTCTGAAAAATTATTAAATGCTCTTTTTAAAACCTTATACTTTGAAATAAATAGCTTACCGTAATCTACTACCTCTTCTTTATCACCATAATCTTCACATTCATACTCTACTTTTGATAGAATTCCCCACTCCTCTAAAATTTCAAAGTCAATAAAATATGGGTTTCCTCCAAATGCTGAAAAACATTGATAGGGTGAATCCCCATAAGAGGTTTGTCCTAAAGGGAGTATCTGCCAATAGGATATTCCACTCTCCTTTAAAAATTCCCCAAATTTATAAGCCTCTTTCCCAAAGGTACCTATTCCAAATTTACCTGGAAGGGATGATATATGCATAATAACTCCAGAACTTCTCTTCATTATTAAACTCCTCCTATACATCTTAATTTACAAATTAAAATCTATTAGTTTAGTTTATTCTATGCACCTACCCCTTAAAACTTTATGATTATATTTTAGTTCCTTTTTCCTATACCAAGCTTTTTCACAATATGCTCTAGATAGTAATAGTCTCCCTTTACCTCCTGCATCTTCTTACTTTCTATTTCACTTTTTCTCTCTAGCTCAGACACTCTATTTTTTAACCTTATTATCTCATTTTTCAAATCATTAACTAGTGATTTTAATTCCTTATCCTCAACTGTTTGTGGCTTTTCCTCTCCTTTTATTTCTGCCATTGTTACCGTTAATTCTGGTTCCTCATGTGTTATCTTATTAGGAGCCTCTCCACATTCCCTACATTCTATTTTGGCACTACCATTGCTCTTATCTATTCTTATTTTAAAAACCTTCGAATTACACTTCCTACAACTTGTCTCATATATCTCATTCTTACCTATAACCATATCATTATGTATCTTTCCACATTTTTTACACTGAAAGGTTACCTTTCCCTTTTGACTTTTTAGCACATATTCAGTTTCATGACATGATTTACATAACAAAGTTATTCTCATATAGGACCCCTCCCCAAACTTTACTTTGCTTTAATATATGATTACATTTGTTAAATTATGTCTATGAAATTTAATCTTTACTTAATTCTGTGTTTCTCTTTTTATCTCTCCCCAAGTTTTACTTCCTTTTTTGAATTTTATAAGAGCCATTAATCTAAAAATAGAAATCATTTGCCTATAACCTAATCCTTCAAATAATGATATGAAAATAAGTCTAATCTTATTTTTAAGCCCTCTTCCCCTTCCTTCTAAATAAATATCAAGTATTATTGCTATTATAGATGTAAAAAAACTATTAACACCAATTATCAAAGAATACATAATAAAATACTTTATGCTTCCAAATCCCAAAATGAAAGAGCATATCATAAAAATTCCACCTATAATTTCAATTAAAGGAGTTACTAATTCAAATAGTATAAAGTAGGTTTTACCTATTAGCCACCTAGTGCTTATAAGCATTTCTCTGTGTATCTGAAAGCAATGAATCAAACCACTTTGCCATCTTTCCCTCTGACTTTTTAACCCCTTCATATTATTAGGAGCTTGAGTATAACAAATTGCATCTGCTACATAAGTAACTTTATACTTTTCTTTCCTGTTTAAGTAATGCTTATGAAGTCTCATTACCAGCTCCATATCTTCTCCTACTGTATCGCTCCTATACCCACCAACATCTAGTACCACATTTTTTTTAAAGGCACCAAAAGCTCCTGAAATTATTAAGTTCATATTAAAGTAATCAAATGCAACTCTACTTAAAAAGAATGCTCTTAAGTATTCAACTACCTGTAGTGTAGCTATACTTAAGGTATACTTTCCTTCATTAACTATAATTCCATTTTTTAATGAAATAAAATTAGCTATCTTTATATTTCCCCCAACTGCAATTACCCTTCTATCTAATAAAAATGGCTTAACTATATTTTTAATACTATCCCTTGATAACATAGAATCAGCATCTACAGCTACAATTAATTCTTTAGTTGCATAATTTATTCCAACATTCAAGGCATCTGCCTTTCCCCCATTTAATTTATCAATTAAAATTATACAAACTCCATCACTTTCTCCTTTATAAACAGAAATTACCTCATTAGTAATTAGTCTTCCCTTCATTGGCTTAAAAATAATATTTAAATTATATTTCTCTATAACCTTTGAAACAGTTTTATCCATAGAGCCATCACTTATTACCACAATCTCATAGTTTTCATAATCTAAATTTATTAAGGATTCTATAGTATCACAAATTGTAACCTCTTCGTTATATGCAGGTACAAGTATTGAAACTCCAATTAATCCCTTATTACAAAACTCTATTCCACATCTTTCAAATTCACTCTTATTAATATAATCGGATAGATTTACACTTGAGAATATTAAGATTATTAATAAAATTATTATACTTAAAATTAAATATACAAATAAAACTCCCTCCATATTTCTCCCTATGCCCTTTCCATCTCACACAGATATTCTACCAAATTCATTTCCTCAGAAATCATTGATAAAATTTCCTCTCTAACTGAACTCTTTCCCTGCCTTATTATTTCTTTAAGGTTGTATTTGTTATTAGTAAAAAGATATACCCCCTTGCTTGCACACCTTGCAACCTCATCATTATCATCCCATAACAATTCAAGAAATCTATTATATACTCTTCTACAATTAAAACTAAGTAACCCATTACAGCATTTTTTTCTGATTTCATTATTTTTATCGTAGGAGTATTTTATAAACACCTCCATAACCCTATGATTTATAATATCTTGTAAATAGGTTAATCCATATAATTTATTCTTAACCAATGTATTTTCATTTTCTATTATTGCAATTATAAATTCGCTTTCATCCTTATTATTAAGTATACAATAATCTAAAAATGGCTTAATTAAATAAGAACCTCCATTTAAAATCTTGTCCTTTAATTTTTTTATCAGTAATTCCTCTCTACCATTAAATAACTTTAGAGCTTGCCCTATATACTCTTTATTAACAACTCCCCATTTAATAAACTCACATACTCCTTCCACAAAACTTTCCTCATCCCCAATCCTTGATAAGGCATTAATTGCATTAATTTGAACATAGGCATCATTGTCCCTTATATTGTTTAATATATACTCTATTTCACTACTTATTTTAAATTCCCCTATGAGTTTCAACTTATATGATTTATCTAAGCTTGTTTTCTCTTTAATATCGGCTATTATTCTCCCTAATTTTATTTCATCCACCAATAATTTAACCCTATGGTTAATTTTATACTCATTAATAAGTACATTTCCAAAATCCCTATACTTAAGATTTCTTTTTATTAACTCATGGAATATTATTTTATTATCTCCATTTACAGCAATACTCAATGATTTCCTATATCCTTCAATACCTCTATATCTAATTCTTCTATATAGTTTGCTTATTGTTATAAAAGTAATAATACAAATTATATAGTATATATAAATTTTTAATATCACAATTAATGCCAAGTTCACAATTCTCCCCCTCTATTTTAATTTCTTGAATGTTTCTTTTATAATATAATAGGATTCCTTTAATCTCTCATGGTAGGTTGGCATTTCCCATTCATTCCAGGTGTAATCATTAAATTCACCATTATCAACAACCATAGGTCCTTCACCTACAAGAACATTCAATCCAATGCCTTCAATTTTCTCATAAAATATTTCTTTGTTTTTATTAAAGTCCCCTAATACCATTTTAGTTGATGGATCACTTATATTAAGCATTAAATAAGGTATCCTAATTTCTATATCATCACCTTTTATTTCATAGTCTGAAAGGGACTTATATTCTTTACCTTTTGGATTACCATTTCCTTTTATAAGCTTTCCTACGTTTATTCCCTTCATAGGAATTTCTGTGCCACTCTCTGGAAGAATATTGTTACCCATTACGAAATTATAAATTGAATTATATTTGTTTGTTTTTGGATCAATGGGACTACTTTTTTCATATAAAAAACTATAAATATCATAATACTCATTTACAAATACCTCTGCATCATTCTCTGAAGAAATTTTTATAAAATAATCCCACCCTCTACTTAACTTATATCCCTCTATCCCATCACCACCAATATTGGGTAATATATCAATAGGAATTACTATGTCCTCATTTTCCAAATCTAAATCCTTTTTATTCACTCTTAAATAAAGATATGCCTCATCACTTTTTGTGTATAACTTAATATCCTTTCCAGATGTTATTAAATCATCCTCACTCCAGTCTAATACCTCTCCATCAACATACACCTTACTTTTTCTTTCTCCTGGATCAAAAGAAAGTAATCCAAAATACTTTTCATTTGTCATCCTGTCACTCCAAAAAGCCCTTCTTTCTGCATTATCATATTTCATTGTGTTCCATGCTCTTTTAAACCATTCATCTTGCCAAGTAAATATTAAGGCTCCTGCATATCCCTCATTATAAATATCAACTATCATTTTACTATTCATTTCACCCTGTGTTTTCTCATCAATAAGTCCTTGATTAAATCCCCTAATTAAATCCTCATGGGCTATCCCTCTTGAAGTCGGAACTCCAAATTCACTTACTATAACTGGCACATCATATCTTTTAATTAAATCACTTAAATATGCCCTATATGGGTTATTCTCACCATTATCATCCTTGTACTCTATATATTCATTTTCAAAGTTTAAGAAATCAGGATAATAGGGATATATATGATATGATGCAAATAATCCTCCCATATATTTATCTTTTGATTTTATACTTTGAGTATTTATATCAACTAATAAATTCTCTGGTTCTGGATCATTTTTATGAGAGATAATATCTGTTGGTAACCAATTTGTAAAAGCAACTGGTCTTTGACTATTATACTTTTCACTTTCATATGAAATTGCTGAGTCTGCTACATTAGCAAAAAATATTTCAATAGGGTTACCATTCTCTGTATAAATAAATTCCCCATTAAATTGTTCCATTCCACTATTTTTTTTATTTGTTTCATAAACAAATTTTGGGTCCCACTCTACCCCTAAAACATACCCTATAACATATGGTGATACATCTCTTTTATAACTCCCATATCCTCTAGCAATATCCTTTTTAATCTCTCCCTTTCCATGTACCACATCAATTATTCCTCTTATTTCATTTTTAAATCTATCAATAACCTTTGAATTAAATGCATCAAGCTCTGTTAACATTATCTCTTCATCAACCCATACTCCTTGCATAATATATAGTGGGTCCTTCCTATATCTATTAAACTCAAAAAAAGCTTCATAAAATTCAGGCATATGTAGTGTATATATTCTTACTACTTCTCCATTCATCTCTTTAATTTCCTTAAACCACCTCATATATTCTTCCTTAGTTATTCCAAATTCTCCTGGATAATACCCTGGCTTACCAGCCCCCATGCTTACACCCTTTAAAAAAGTTTTTTCCCAAGCTCCATTTTTATATATTTCAAAACTTTTACCATTAGTTCTGCTTACCAACGAAATTTCACTTTCCTTATAAGTTGATATATAATTTCTAAAAACATACCCAAAATTATATATAGTAATAAATAAAATCAACATAATTGTACAAACCTTTATATATCTCTTCATTCCAATTCCCTCCAACTATTTTTTATGTTACCATATATATACAAATATAAAACAATTTACACTAAAATTTTCATAAGTAAAATTTCATAAAAATAAGTCAGATTTTTTTAAATTGTACGAATTATATTATAAGGAACTATACATATTTAGAAAGGAGGTTAACTCTTGATTTCTGATAAAGATTTATTATTTATTTTATCTACTAATAAAAATAAAGGCATGAATATTTTAATAGATGAATACTCAGCCCTTGTATACACCATTATTTCTAACCATTTAGAATCTAGTTTATCAAATGAAGATATTGAGGAATGTGTTTCAAATGTATTTATAGATGTATTCAAAAACATTGATAAGTTAAATATAAATAATGGTACAATAAAGGGCTTCTTATCTATAGTAGCAAAAAGAAGGGCTATTGATATGTATCGAAAATATTCTAAAAAAAACAATCTTGTTGTTTCTTATGATTCTCTTTATGAAGAACCTTTCGGTGAGTTTAATGATATTTCTAGTCATTTAAGAGATAAGGAACTTTCTTCTCTTATTTTAAACTCAATAAATGAGTTAAATGAAATAGATAAGATTATTATTATTAAGAAGTATTTTTTAAAGGAGTCCTCTAAGGATATATCTCTTTCATTAAATATTAAAGTTAACACCATAGATAAAAGAGCTTCAAGAGCCTTGAGTAAACTAAAAAGCAAATTAGGAGGATTTATATATGAATGATCAAATTGATATTTTACTAAGTAAACTTACAATTGAAGATACCTCAAAACTTCTAGAAAATATAGAGATTAATACTATTTCAGATAGCCAAATTAATTCTATTAAAACATTAACCTTAGAAAAATTATCTTCTTCGAAAAAAGATAAAAATAGATTTTATAATTTATTTACTATAAAAAGAATAGCTTTTACCTTTATGGTACTTTTTACAATTGCTATTTTAATATACAGCTTACCCTTTAATAATGATGTTGCTGCTTATGTTACCTTTGATATTAATCCTAGCATTGAAATTTCAATAGATAAGAATAAAAACATATTGTCTTATACGCCCTTAAATAATGATGGGAACCTTCTTCTTAGTGAAAATGCCCCATTAAATGTTCCTCTTAATACTGGTGTTGAATATTTAACACAGAATGCAATTAATGAAGGTTATATTAACGATGATGGAAGCTCAACCATTGCTTTAAGCTCCTCTAGTGATGATGACTCCTTAAATAAGGATATTGAAAATGAAATTACTACTTCAATTTACTCTACTTTAAATAAAAATGGTTTGAATAGTAATGTAGAAGGGTGTACACTTTCCTTATCTATGAGGGATGAGGCTGTTAGTCTTGGTATTTCACCTGGGAAATTAAACTTAATAAAAAAACTTCAAGAACTCGATCCATCAATATCACTAGATGATTATAAAAATAAATCTGTTCGTGAAATTCAAAATAAAGTACATGAACTTAACAATCCTAAATCGTCAAATGATAATACTAATTCCAGTTCACCACCTATTTCTTCTGAAACTCCTAATACACCTGGTAATGGACAAGGAAATAACCCTAATCAAGGAAATGGTGGAAAGTATAATGAAAATTCCAATGGAAATGGACATAAAGGAAATTCTAATGGTAACGGTAATGGCAATGGTAATTTAAAAAATAATAAACATAAAAATAATAATTAATAGTTCAAACTTACCAATTAACTTTATAACTTAAGCCTAAATATATTTTCTTTTTGAATTGATAATTATTATTAATTAAGCTATAATATTCTCATAATCAATTATCTAAGGAGAACTACCATGAATAAAGAAAATAAACAAAATACAAATAACGAAAATAAAAAAGAAGAAATACAAGCACCTAAAAAGGTTAAATACCAGTGCCTACACACTACTGAAACTAAGGAATGTACTTGCATAAGAAGTAAAGGTATGGTTCTAGTTAAAAATTAAATATTTAAAGGGATGCAAATGCATCCCTTTTTTATATTAACTTTTTTAAAACAGATTTTCCTATTGTATTATTTGGCATTTCTAATTGGAAGTTTTCTACTATTGTAGCCCCAATATTTCCAAAACACTCTCCAACTTCTAACTCTCCCTCTAACTTCATACTTGGTGAGTAAGCTAAAAATGGAACGTATTCTCTTGTATGATCACTTCCCTTATATGTTGGATCATTACCATGGTCTGCAGTTATAATTAATAAATCATCACTCTTTAACTTATTAATTACTTCACCAAGCTTTATATCAAAGCTCTCTAGCTCTTTTGCATATCCTATTGGATCTCTTCTATGTCCCCATAATGCATCAAAGTCTACTAGGTTTACAAAACATAACCCTTTGAAATTCTTATCCATTAACTCTATTGTTTGATCCATTCCATGAATAGATGATTTTGACTTATGAGATTCTGTAATACCCTCTCCATCAAATATATCTGATATTTTACCAACTGATATTACATCTAATCCATTTTCCTTTAACACATCTAATGCAGTTTTTCCATATGGCTTTAATGCATAGTCATGTCTATTGCTAGTTCTTTTAAATGCCCCTGCTTTCTCTCCTAAATATGGTCTTGCAATAATTCTTCCAACTTTCCACTCTTCCTTGAATGTTAAGTCTCTAGCAATTTCGCAACATCTATATAATTCTTCTAATCCAAAGGTTTCTTCATGTCCACATATTTGCAGTACTGAGTCTGCTGATGTATAAACAATCATGTCCCCTGTTTTCATTTGATGCTCTCCAAGCTTATCTAAAATTTCTGTTCCACTTGCACTTATATTTCCTACAATTTTATGCCCTGTCTTTTCAGATAATTGGTCTAATAATTCCTTAGGAAACCCTGTGTCAGTAAATGTTTTAAATGGACTTGTAATATGCAATCCCATCATCTCCCAATGACCTGTCATTGTATCCTTACCAACTGATGCTTCCTTTAGTTTGCATCTATATCCTAGTGGATTATTTATTTTCTCTAAATTTTCTATTTCTCTTAAATTAGCTATTCCAAGCCTTTGTAAATTAGGAATGTTTAACCCCTTGTTTGCCTTTGCAATATTTCCTAGAGTATCTACTCCTTCATCCCCATATTCTTTTGAGTCTTCTAGTGCTCCAATTCCTAAAGAGTCTATAACTATTGTAAAAATTCTATTGTACTTTTTCACAATAAGCACCTCACTTTCATGCTAAAAAATATTTTGTTTTCCTAGTTCCTTAACTATTTTATGAAACTTTTATCTATAATATTAAGCTAACACTCTATATAGGTTTAGTCAATATATTTTTAATTAAAGAAACAAGAGCTATATACTTGATAAACTCTAGTATATAGCTCTATATTATTAATTTAATGCACTTATTCTCTCTAGAACAGCCTCAAGCATTTCTTTATACTTTTCTCTCTTAGCTTTTTCCCCTTCAACAACAGCTTCAGGAGCCTTTGCTACAAATCCTTGATTTCCTAACTTTTTATCTATTCTTTCTATTTCGCCCTCAAGCTTTTTCTTTTCATTGTTTAATCTAGCTAATTCCTTTTCCTTATCAACTAAATCAAGAAGTGGCATAAATAATTCTCCACCCTTAACAACTAATGAAACAGCATTTTCAGGAACCTCTGATTTATCCTTAATAAATGTAACCTCAGATGCAGAAGCCATTTTCTCCATATAGTTTCCACCTAAAGTGAAAGCTTCCTTAGCTTCATCAGAAATTGAACATATAACCTTAGCCTTTCTTGAAGGTGGTACATTCATCTCTGCTCTAAGATTTCTAAGATTTTTTATTGCTTCTATGATATATGCCATATCCTTCTCTGCTTTTTCATCAATTAAGTTTTCATTAAATGTTGGCCAAGCTGAAGTAGTTATTGTCTCTTCATCAGAAATAGTTGTAAATATCTCTTCTGTAATAAATGGCATTACTGGGTGAAGAAGCTTAAGTCCAGTAGTTAATACTGTGTAAAGAACATTATAAACTATTCCCTTAGCTTTTTCATCCTCTCCGTAGAATACAGGTTTAACTAATTCTATATACCAATCACAGAATTCTGTCCACATGAAATCATAAACTTTTTGAAGTGCAATTCCAAGTTCAAACTTATCCATGTTCTCAGTAACTTCCTTAACAAGATTGTTAAGTTTATCTAAAATCCATCTATCTGCAAGTGAATACTCAGTTACTTCTTCATACTTCTTCATTACATCCTTATCAAGATTCATCATAACAAATCTTGATGCATTCCATATCTTATTAGCAAAGTTTCTAGCTGACTCTACTCTTTCAGGAATATATCTAATATCATTTCCTGGAGCATTCCCTGTAACAAGCATGAATCTTAATGCATCAGCACCAAACTCTTCAATAACCTCTAATGGATCAACTCCATTGCCAAGTGATTTACTCATTTTTCTACCTTGAGAATCTCTTATGATACCATGAATTAAAACTGTATCAAATGGTGATTTTTCCATGTTATGAAGTCCTGAGAATATCATTCTAGCAACCCAGAAGAATATAATATCATATCCTGTAACTAAAACATTAGTTGGATAGAAGTACTCTAAATCTTCTGTTTTATTAGGCCATCCTAAAGTTGAGAAAGGCCATAGAGCTGATGAGAACCATGTATCTAAAACATCTGATTCTTGCTCTATCTTATTGCTTCCGCACTTACTACAAGCATTTGGAGCATCCTCAATAACCATCATTTCTCCACAATCCTTACAGTAGAATACAGGAATTCTGTGTCCCCACCATAATTGTCTTGAAATACACCAATCTTGGATATTCTCCATCCAATTGAAGTAAGTCTTGTCAAATCTCTCAGGAACAAACTTAGTTTCCTTTGATTTAACAACTTCAATAGCAGGCTTAGCTAGTGATTCCATCTTAACATACCATTGTTTTGAAATAATTGGTTCTATAACAGTACCACATCTATCATGAGTCCCAACATTGTGGCTATGGTCTTTAACCTTAACTAATAATCCTAACTCATCTAAGTCCTTAACCATTTGCTTTCTTGCTTCATATCTATCAAGTCCTTGATATTTTCCACCTAGTTCATTAATAACTCCATGATCATCCATAACTCTAATTTCTTTAAGACCATGTCTCTTACCAACTTCAAAGTCATTAGGATCATGAGCTGGAGTTATTTTTACTGCTCCTGTTCCAAATTCAATATCAACATAATCATCACCAACTACTGGAATCTCTCTGTCCGTTAATGGTAACTTTAGAGTTTTACCAATTAGGTGCTTAAATCTTGCATCTTCTGGATTTACAGCAACTGCTGTATCCCCTAATAAAGTTTCTGGTCTTGTTGTAGCTATTTCTAAATGCCCTGAACCATCTGCTAATGGATAGTTAATATGCCAGAAATGACCTGCTTGCTCTTCATATTCAATCTCTGCATCTGAAAGTGCTGTTGTACACTTAGGACACCAGTTTGTTATTCTATTTCCTTGGTATATAAGTCCTTCGTTGTATAACTTAACAAATACGTGTCTTACAGCTTGATTTAAATTTTCATCCATAGTGAAAGCTTCTCTTGTAAAATCACATGAAACTCCCATTTTCTTAAGCTGTTCTCTTATATGTCCTCTATATTCATCAGACCATTCCCAAACCTTTTCTAGAAATGCTTCTCTTCCCATTTCACTTTTAACTAACCCTTGCTTTAAAAGTTCATTTTCCACCTTAACTTCTGTTGCAATTGAAGCGTGGTCAGTACCTGGTAGCCATAATGCTTCAAACCCTTGCATTCTTTTAAATCTAATTAACATATCTTGAAGTGTATTATCAAGTGCATGACCAAGGTGTAGTCTACCTGTAATATTTGGTGGTGGCATAACTATTGAAAATGGTTTTTTTGATTTATCAACTTTAGGAGTAAAATACTTATTGTCCTCCCACTTCTTATATAATCTTTCTTCAAACTCTTTAGGACTATAGGTTGTTCCTAATTCTTTTTTGTTTTCCATTTATATTCCTCCCTTAATTATTTTCTTAATTTCTCTTATAGTGGTATTTTATATTCTTAGCATATATTAATTTTTTCTAAAAGCTATTTCATATGCTATATTCATATTTCTATTTTCACTCTATATAATTTAAAAGAATAAAAAAAGCCTATCAATCCATAAAAGGACGAAAGACTCGCGTTACCACCTTTTTTCCCACCTTGTAGCTATTTCCTACTCTATGGGCTCTTAATTCATTAACGGATTAGTTTCCGTCTTTAGTTACTATTATTTCACTAAAGAAGCTCAAAAGCTACCTTCAAAATATTCCATATAAGGGCTCACACCATTCCCTCTCTCTTTAATACTTCTTATTTTTACTCCTCTTTTTCTTAGCTTATAAAATATATTATTTGTTGATATTTTACAATGTCCACTCCATTTTGTCAACAACTATTTTGGGGATAATATAATTTAATTTTAGTCACTAGAAATAAATATAACACTCCTTTAAAGACTTATCTATATTTTGATTATCACCATCTACAGTCTTTGGTGGTGTTTTAGTACTTAGTTAATTTTCAGTATTTAGTAGGTTGCTGTTTTGCAATTAAGACTTTCTAAGCTTTAATTTTCTAATATATGTTACCTAAAATATCTAATAAATAAATTACTCTTTTTCAGCTCATCTTATATTTATTTTCCCTAACTATAGGTTTCATGCACTATATTAGATTTTTCTGAATATAATAATCACAAAAATTAAATACTATTTTTAATACTTAATTCTCCCCTTACTTAAGGTTGTTGTTTAAACAACAACTTATGTATAGTTGTCTTTTAAACAACAACTTCGAAAACACGGAGGTATTTTATGAATTATATTACATTAATATTTGATTTAAAAGATTCAAAGTCACTAGAAAATAGAAATCTTGTTCAAGAACAACTAATTTCCTCTATAAAAGAATGTAATTCCCTATTTAGCCACTTAATTAAAAGCAACTTTCTAATTACCCTCGGAGATGAATGGCAAGGCTTATTAAAACCAGATTCAAATCCCTATGAAATAATAAATTTCTTCAAAAAATCCCTTTCACCAAAAGTGGATTTTTATACAGCTATAGGCATAGGAGAGGTTACAGTCACCAACTTTGAATTAACTGTAAACCAATTAGATGGCCCATCATTCCACTTAGCTAGACAGGCTTTAAAATACGCTAAGAAAAAGAAATTGTCTATTGTTTTACTAAAAGCTTAAATCTTAATAATATAATTAATTACCAGTCCTATTAATATTGCAGGAATAAAGCTTAAAAAATTTCCTATAATAAAATATTCAGCAAAACTATCATTAGACAATTTTTTTAACCTTGCAATAGACTTACCCGTTAATATAAAACCTATCATAGCTGGAAAATTAATCATAATACTTATAACAATAAAAATTCTTTCTAAAACTCCTATTATAAATCCACCGTTTTTCGCTCCTTGAACGTCCTTTGTTATGGATTTTCCACACATATCTACTATACCCTTTGGTGACTCATCTAAAACTAAACCCTTGTCCCCATAACTTAAATAAGCAATATATGTTTTTATGAAAATCCCCACTGTATAGGTTAATATTACAAATAATATTAATATTATTACACCTTTTTCGAGGAAGTTAACGTTCCCATTAATTAATCCTTCTATGGCCTGAGTAATAAATACATTAAACTTTAAGGAATATACAACAGCCACTATGCTTATTAAGTGAAGAAACTGATCTCCTAAAAATATGAAAATATTATCCCTTAACTTAAGGTTCCATAAAACTAATACAGACTTTACTTCATCAATTATAAAGTGAATACCTACTATTATTAAAACACTAAAAAATGAAAAAAACCGCTCCTCATTAGTTACTAAAGATGATAATTTTAATAGAGTAATACTCCCTATAAAGTGGAAAAAAGCATGAATTAAATTCCCACATATAGTGGTTTTAACACTTGCTTTTTTATCCTTAGTTGTATATTCTTCCAACGGAAATCTTTTGTTAATTATATTTTTTCCTTGAAAAGCAAAATCAAAGAAAAAATGTGAAAGCGTTAGTATTAAAAAGATACTAAACTCCATATTCCCCCTCCATACTTAATTGCATTAACAAATCCTTTATTATTTTTTTATTATGAATAGTTAAAAAATAATTGGATGTGGTAAGTTTCCTTGAAATATTAGATTTATCTATATTTAACTTTTTCTCAATATCACTATAAGATTGTTTCTCTTCATATAATGAAATTATCTCCATTTGTTTCCTTGTATATTTATTTTCAATCATTTCATTGTTTTGAATTAGTGTATTTATTACATCAATTAATGAAGTCTTCTCATTATATGATGTTATTGCAACTTCCTTAATTTCTGAATCTTGTATTTTATTAGCAAGTAATGCCACTCTACAATCTTTAGTATATAATTTTTTTGAATAAAAGTTTTTATTACTCTTAGCAATATTTAATGCTTCCCTTGCATTAATAAAAGCTTCCCCATCCATTTCTCTTGTATCATTACTTAGTGGTGTAGATAAACTGCCTATACCAATACCTGCATATACACTTATATTTCGCTTATATAAAAATATTTTTATCTTATTAAATATTTCATATATCTCTTTTAAATCACTTATTATTATTTGCCACTCATCACCTAAAGTAATAGTTATTGGAGCAACAAAAATATCCTTATACTCATCTTCAATACTCTTAAAAACTCCTTTTAGGCTTATTAATAAGTCATCTCTATTTTTTAAGTTTCTTGAGTTTACTATATCCATATTTATAACTCCATAAAGCTTCATTTGTAATCACCACCTATTATAAGATAACTGGAACTTCCTTAATTATTATACCTAAAAAATAATATATACACCATAAATATCCTTAAATTTTAAGTATTATTTCATAAATATAGGATTAGAAAATGCAAATGGAGCTGATTCTTTATTTTCAGAATCTAATCTATGTCCCTTATCTTCAAAACCTACAATTTCCATTCTCAACACATCACCTGGCTTAACTTCTACATTTTTTCTAATTGAAAATTCATAATCATCAATCTCTTCAACATAAATCTCCTCTCCATTCTTTATTAGAACAACCTTTGATAACTTTTTATGATACGCCCCCTTCATTCTAACTACAACCTTCTCTCCATTAGGATTAAGAATTACATCTTCTCCCATTATTTTAGAATTAATGTTAAACTCCATAGTTGGTCCATTGCTACCATACATATTACCTGATAAATATCCATTAATAATATCTTTACTTGTAAAATCCTTTGCAAATACTGTGGTAAAGTTTTTACCTATATCACTACTACTATGAGCATCTGTATCACTTATTCCATAGACTTTTTTTCCTTTTTTATTTAGTTCATCCCACTTTTCAAAAGCATATTTATTATAAGGATGCTTAGGTCCATACCATCCATTCCAAACCTCTATTCCATCACAAACTTCAAATTCCCAAGCTCCTTTAGCTTCATATGGATGTGCTGCATATATTAATCCGTTATTATCTGTAGTAGCTTTTATATATTTACTAAGCTCCTCTTTAGTCATATTAGAATAATCCTTATTTTCATTAATATTCATTATTACTCCATGACCATTAACTGTTGTATATTCATTCCCTCCAATTATAATTTTGTCTTCACTACAAATCTCACCAACATTTTCTAAAGCATTGTAATTATTATGGTCAGTAATTGCAATAAAATTTAACCCCTTATTTTTTAGTTCTGTAATATTATCTTTTACAGTTCCATAACCATCTGAAAATTTAGAGTGAGTGTGAGTATCTCCAGAAAACCACCCTTCTCCCCCAACGGTTACACCCTTCCCATTAAGTTCATATGATTCTCCATCTTTATTTGTTATACCTAAATAAAGCCTTACTCCTCCTGACTTACACTTCACTGCCCACTTCAAATTTTCTATTTTATTTGGTTCTAAAGTTTTAATTTCCTTTTCTTCTATTCCAATAATATCACAATCTCCGTCATATAATAATTTTACCTTTACTCCTTCAATTTTATCATTTGAAACATTTTGCGCCTTTACTGTAACCTTAATGCTTTCCCCCGGGGATATTAATTCATTTTCTTTAGATAATTCTATTTTAAAATTAATATTTTTTTCATTATTTATAGAGCCACTAGCCCTTCCCCCTATAAAACAACAAAAAATAACTGTTAAAATCAACATAAATTGTATTTTGCTCTTTAATACCATAATGCTCTCCTTTTTTATTTATTCTTTAGTTCTATTAACAGTATATTTTCCCCAAAATAAAAATAAATATTCATTTATCCTAACTTACCCAAAATATAATTTCCTATAGAAAAAAAATGAGTCAAAGAAAAATTCTCTGACTCCAAGGTTTATCCTATTATTAAAATTCCTATTACAATAGATAATATGTATACAATACTTGATAACACAAAGTTTTTTACTGACAATATAAATGTATCCTTCTTTGATTGTAGCTTGTAAAAACTTTTTATATTATCATTAACAGGTTTAAATACTATTAATGTAATTAATGAGGTAACTGGTAAAAATCTAAATAAAACACCGCTAATAATTGAAATAAAACCTATATAATATAAGGCTTTAAATACTAATAAAGCTTTATTTTTACCTATATATATAGGTAGTGTATATCTCTTATTTACAATATCATCCTCTATATCGCATATGTTGTTAGCTAACATTATATTCGATATACCACATATTACTGGTAATGATATTATGAAAATCCCTACTAAAGATAATATATCAAAACTTAAGAGAAATTCTCCATTTATTATGGAAAGTGATAATATTCCCTCATCATATACATGTACATATATTGATAAAAATGTTATTGCAAACCCCATTGTTAATCCTGAAAATATTTCTCCAAAAGGTGTTCGTGATATTGGAATTGGTCCAAATGAATATAATACTCCTATTCCAAAGCATATTATTCCAATAAATAAAACCACTATATTTGTCCTAAATACTAATAATAACCCTAAAAGTGCTGATATTATTAACATTATAAAAATCACATACTTTACATAGTTTAAATTCAATCCATCACGTACTATTGCATTATGTTCCTCATATCCAAAACCTTCTTTTTTTACTGCCTTAATATGATCCATATAATTATTAATTGCTGTTGTTGTCATATCAAAAATAATCATACTTAAAAATAAAATCAACCCATTAATCCAATTGAATTTACCGAAATAAAACAACACAAAAGAACTTCCTAATAAATAAGGAATTACACTAGCTACCTTTGTTTGAATCTCTACTAGCTTTAAAAAACTTTTAAAATTCACACCGATTCCCCTTTTCATTTGTAAATATTTACTTTACTTAGTATTAAAAAGTTGTATCAAGAATATTGATACAACTTTTTATTATTAAACATTGAATCTGAAATTAACAACGTCTCCGTCTTTCATTACATATTCTTTTCCTTCTAGTCTATAAAGCCCTTTTTCCTTAGCCTTAGCTTCTGAACCACATTCAAGTAAAGCATCATACCCAACTATCTCTGCTCTAATGAATCCTCTTTCGATATCACTATGGATTTTTCCACCAGCTTCTGGAGCCTTAGTTCCATCCTTGATTGTCCAAGCTCTAACTTCTTGAACTCCTGCAGTTAAGTAACTGATAAGACCAAGTAATTTATATCCAGCTCTTATAAGCTTATCAAGCCCTGCTTCTTGAAGACCATACTCTTCAAGCATTTCTGCCTTTTCATCATCTTCAAGACCAGAAAGTTCCTCTTCAAGCTTTGCACAAACTACAACTACTTCTGAGCCTTCATTTTGAGCATATTCTTTAACCGTTTGAACATAATCATTATTAAGATTTCCAGCCATCATATCATCCTCTGATATGTTACATGAATAAAGAACTGGCTTTGAAGTTATCATAAATAAAGTTTTTATGAATTCTGCCTCTTCTTCTGTTGTTTCTAGAGTTCTAATTGGAAGGTTTTTCTCTAAATGTTCCTTAACCTTTTCCATTATTTCATACTCTGCCTTAGCTTTTTTATCTCCTGATCTTGAAAGTTTCACTCCCTTTTCCATTCTTCTTTCAAGAACTTCAAGGTCTGCAAAAATAAGCTCAAGATTTATAGTTTCTATATCTCTAATTGGGTCAACTGATCCTTCAACATGAACTACATTTCCATCGTCAAAACATCTAACTGCATGGACTATAGCTGATACTTCTCTTATGTGAGATAAGAATTTGTTTCCTAATCCTTCACCCTTTGAAGCTCCTTTAACTAGTCCTGCTATATCATAAAACTCAACTGCAGTATAAACTTTTCTCTTTGTGTTGTACATCTTTTCTAATACATCTAATCTCTTATCTGGTACAGATACAACTCCTACATTTGGTTCTATCGTACAGAATGGATAGTTTGCAGATTCAGCTCCTGCCTTTGTTATTGCATTAAATAAAGTACTTTTTCCTACGTTTGGTAATCCTACTATTCCTAACTTCATCTATGTACATTCCTTTCTCTTAAAAACTACACTTTTTCAATTATACTCTACCTTAAGATTTATTTCAACAAGGAGTATTGATTTATTCATTGCATTAAATTACCTGTTTATTTATATTCATATTGCTAAAACTAGTAATATTATTAATTATGGAGGAATTTTAAATGAAAAGAAAAAAAAGACTTTTATTTACAACACTAGCTATGCTAATATGCTTGCTTAATGTTGGTGCATTTGCTTTAAACACAGTATCTGATACACAAGAAATAAATTGGTATTTCTTACATAGGAAAAATGGTGAGCCTTGCGAGGTTCCAAAGGAAAGTGCTTCTTTTCTTAAAGATTTGGGAGGATATTATGTAGGTGACACCTCTAAAAAGGTTTTATATTTAACCTTTGATGAAGGTTATGAAAAAGGATATACACCTGCAATTTTAGATACCTTAAAGAAGGTTGATGTTAAGGCGGCTTTTTTTGTGGTTAAGCCTTATATTATGGAAAAGCCTGAACTTGTTAAAAGAATGGTTGAGGAGGGGCATTTAGTTTGTAACCATAGTTCTCACCATCCTTCTATGGCATCTATTTCTGATAAAAATAAATTTATATCAGAATTTACTGAGGTTGAGGTCGCTTTCAAAGAATTAACTGGCAGAGATATACCAAAATATTTTAGACCACCTATGGGTAAATATTCTAAAACTTCTCTTGAGAGAACTAAAGAACTTGGATATAAATCAATATTTTGGAGTTTTGCATATAAAGATTGGATTGTTGACAACCAACCTAGTCAGGCTGAAGGAATTAAGAAAATTAAAGATGGAGTTTTCCCTGGTTGTATCCTACTTTTACATGCTGTTAGTGATACTAACACCAAAATTTTAGAAAAAGTTTTAACTGATTTAAAGAATGATGGATGGGAATTTAAGACCCTTGATGAACTACCATCTTAATAACAATGTGGTGTAGCCATAACATTTGGCTGTACCACATTTTTCATTAAATACTTCTTGCAATCCTAACTAAATCATATATATCAATAACGCCACTTTCAATCACATCATAAATATAATTAAAGTAATCATTACTTCTATCTAATCCATACTTTTTTGAAACCTCAGTAAGATCTAGAATATCAACTTCACCATCTCTATTTAAATCCTCATCTTTTAATTCTCTATCATCAAATATTAATTCAATTGGAATATACACTACTTTATCTTCCCCTATTAATGTAGCTTTTTCCCCTGAATGTACAGTACATAAAACAGTATTTCC
>JBOFVP010000309.1:0-1735 GCA_051653165.1 Clostridium sp. | reverse complement strand
TTTAATGAATTTTATGTTGTAGATATACATTCGGTTATAGAAGATAGATTGAGAATTTGTATAAAAGAAGAGATTTAATTTGTACAATTTGAAGATATTGTTCAGTAAATAAGGAGGATATAAAAATGAAAAATGGATGCAGAGAGTATTTTATAGTGATGGTTGATTACGATACTTTTAAATTAAAAATTGCTGATGTTGATAGACCTAATGATATGTCAGATGATGAAATAATTTCAAAATATATGGTTGATAATTATTACGGACATAGTTATCAAGTTATAGATAAAGATAATAGTGGCTTTGAAACCATAGAAATTTAATGAAGATATTATGAGGTGATATAAATGACAGTAAAAGAATTAATTGAGGAATTACAAAAGTATGATGAAGGAGCAGAAGTTGTTATATACAGAGGGAAAGGTGATGTAACACCAATTAAAAAAGATAGTCTTGAATATGATGAATTTATTAATGAGGTAGTTATTTAATATCACAATTCAAATAAAATATGCAAGACATAAAAATACCCACTATATATAGTGTCTAAATAGCTAACATATACTATATATAGTGGTAGATAAGTGTTAAAATTTCAATTTTAATAATTAAATTAAATGATAGGAGAGATATTATGGGAATGTATACAGAATTAGTTCTAAGTTGTGAACTAAAGAAAGATGTACCTAATGAAGTTATAAAAGTTTTAGAGTTTCTAACAAGAGAAAATGAACTTGAAGTAGAGTTACCTAACCACAAATTCTTTGAGTGCGATAGGTGGAAATGGTTATTCACCATGGATAGTTATTATTTTAGCGGAGTAACACATTGCATTTTTAGATTTGATGACATTTCTAAAACATATTTTTTGACAACTAGATCAAATCTAAAGAATTATGGTTCAGAGATACAGAAGTTTTTAAATTGGATATATCCTTATATAGATGAATGTGAAGATTTCTTAGGATATTATAGGTATGAAGAGAGTAGGGAACCTGAATTAATATATTTAAGTGAATTAAAAAAAGAGGTGATATAGTGGTCGACTATAAGGGAGAACTGATTAAAGATTTGCACAATAAAAAATGTCCATCATGTGAATGTAAGGATGTAGATGTTGATAATTGGGGAATGTTTAGAGGTGAAAGTGATTGGTTTTACTATTGTAAAAGGTGTGATTATACATTTGTGTAATAGAGAATTCAATAGTAAATGTTAAAACAAATATTTTAGTAAAAGGAGTTGTTAGCAATGATAGAATTAGAAAATAGAATTAAGTTACAATGTAGCAGCTGCATACATAAGCAAGTTTGTGGTCATAAAGATAAATGGGAAGATTATGTGGAAGAACATATTCAATTAAGAAAGAAATATGATTTATTTGATGAAGATCCTAGTTGCAAATATTATATGCTAGATGAAAAGGAAATTAAAAGAGGGGTAAGAGTAAAGAATAATCCTGTGAATGACGTATGGACTAAAAGGGTTAAAGACAATCCTTGGAAAATTTGCATAGACGACATTAATCCAGATATGGCTAAAGAACTTGGATTACTTTAATAAAAGAGAAATTTTAAATAAATAAATTAAAATAGATGTAGACAAATAATACAAGATATGATAATATTAAATCAAGGAAAAGATTTCCTTAAAAATAAATACATATAGGAGAGTGCAAATAATGAATATTGAGCAAGTTAAAATTTTATTAAGACAACTAAGAAATCTTTGTGAG
>JBOFVP010000308.1:0-1177 GCA_051653165.1 Clostridium sp. | reverse complement strand
TTCCTCAAATAAATTATTATTAAAAATATAGTCCCACTCATCAAATATAAAGATAAATTTCTCTTTTGTTGCTTCTAACATATCACTTATAGTGAAGTGTCTTGAGAAATCTCCCTCAGGGTATAATTCTTTTATGTCCTTAATTAAGGACTCTTTTATCATTGTAATATAATCCTCATAAGTATTTCCTCTATCAGATATCTTATTAAAGCTAATATTTATTACATTAAATTTATTTAAATTTTCTTCATAACTTTCACAGTTGCTTATATTAAGTTTATCAAAAATAGCCTTTGAATCTACAGCTTTTGAATAATATGCACCAAGCATATCAGCTACTGCTGATTTTCCAAACCTTCTAGGTCTTGTTATACATATACAACAATCTGAAGTATCTATAACTTCATTTATTTTCTCTATTATTAAGCTTTTATCAACAAAGTACTTTGTATTAATTAATTTATTATAGTTAATTAATGGTTTATCCAAATTCAAATATATTAACATAATTACCTCCATATTACTCTATATGTTTACCAAACTAATGTAAAACTATGTTTCTTTCTATATATTATAACCTATATCTGTAAATTAAATAGCCTTTATCTGATCGCTACCATTGCTAACACTCCCACCTGTGTAGGTGGGAGCTAAGGACTACTACGCGCCTAGATAAGTGATTCTTACTTATTGACTATCTTATATTTCTTCTCTAATTTGCTTAATTAATATATTTTTTTAAATCCTCTATACTATTCATATCAAATATATTTAAACTTATTAAATCCAACTGTGACTCAGATAACTCTTTTACCTTTTTTTCTAAATCATCAGAAATATTATTAAATTTTTTATTAAGTAAATTGACTAGTAAAATAGCTTTTCCTTTTTCTATTCCTTCTTCTACTACACATTAATGGCGTAAATTCAAGCCTTACTATATCACTTAGTAATAAATTTTCTCCACCACTCTTCTCTATTATCTCTTAGTTCTTCTCTTCACCTAAATCTCCTCTATTATACAGCTATGTTCCTTACTTTCAGAATCATAACCAAATGACTCATCCTCTAAAGCCTTTTGAAATTCTTCAAGTAATTCTTTATTTGGTATCTTTAAATATCCATCATAATAGGATAAAAAACCTAAAATTATCATTGCTGAGTAAATTTCTTTCTT
>JBOFVP010000307.1:0-2246 GCA_051653165.1 Clostridium sp. | reverse complement strand
ATACAATTCCAAATGGATCAGTATTTAATACTAATTCTGTTAGTATAGATGGAGTTAACATTCCAGGTGCTAATCCTCAAACTGGAATTAATGTTGGATCAATTACCCCTGGCAATATAGTTGTAGTTAAATATCAAGTAACTGTAGTTTCAGTACCTGCTTCTGGTAAGTTGTTAAATCAAGCTGTAACTAACTATACCTTTACAGTTGATCCTACCGATCCTGATGGACGCACTGATGGTAGTCTATCAAATATTAATTCAACTTCCGTAACTAATGCTGAGTTAGTAGGACCTCCTGGAACTCCTGGTGCAGGCTATACAGGTAGTAAGGTTGGAACTCCTCAAAATATAACAATTGGAGATATAGTAACTTATACTATAACTGCTAAGAATTCAGGAAATGTGGCTGCGCTAAACGTTGTTGTTAATGATACTCTTCCACAATGTACAACTTTAGTAAATGGTTCTGTTTTAGTAAATGGAGTACCATCTTCAGATACACCTGAAACTGGTATTTATGTAGGTACTATACCAGCTGGTTCAACTTCAACAGTGGCTTATAAAGTTAAAGTTACTTGCTTACCAGATTCTCCTGCAACATTGAAGAATCAAGCTGATATAACTTACAGCTTTATAACAGATCCAAGTTTACCACCAACAACTGTAACTGGCCCAACAAACCCATCAACAATACCTGTTACAACTGCTGGCTTCAATATAAATGGTGAAAATGGAATAATTAAATCAACTGATAAGGAATATGCTCAAAGAGGAGAAACAGTCACTTATACTATTACTTTAACTAACCTTGGAAATACAGCTGCTAATAATGTAGTATTTAAAGATACTATTCCAAATGATACAGCATTTATTAAAGACTCCTTATATGTAAATGGAGTAATTCTAAATGGTGCAAATCCTCAAAGTGGAGTATCTATTGGTACTATTGATGCAGGAGTAAGTGTTGAAGTTAAATTTAGTATTATAGTATTGACTATACCTTATCCAAACCCAATTCCAAATGCAGCAATGGTTAGCTACACTTATACAACTAATCCATCTATACCAAACGGAAAGAGCGGATTAGATTTAAGTAATTTAGTTAAAACTCAAGTTAATGTTGCAATGATTGGTAACCCTGGTGCTCCTGGAACTGATAGTAGTTCAGGAATATTAAAATCAGCAAGCCCAACTTACGGAGATATTGGACAAACTATAACCTATACAATGATTGTTAAAAATACAGGAAATACTGTTGCTAAAAATGTAATTGTATATGATACTATTGCCCCTGGCTCAGTATTTATTAATAATTCAGTTTATCTAGATAATGTAATTTCTATAGGTTCAAATCCTGAGCAAGGAATCGATGTTGGAAATGTAGATCCAGGTCAAACATCAACTATAACATTCCAAACAGTTGTTGTTTCAATTCCACCATCTAAATCATTAATTGATACTCCAAGAGTTGATTACACATTTACTGTTGATCCAACTAAACCAGATCAAATAGTAAATGCTGGTGGAAACACTGTAAGTATTCCTGTAAATAATGCTACCATTTCTCCAGATGATGGCGGATTTACAAAATCTCAAACCCCTCAATACGCTACTTTAGGCGACACAATAACTTATACAATTAAAGTTTCTAATACAGGAACAGTTAATGCTACAAATGTTACAGTTATTGATAAGCTTAACCCAGCTTTAAGCTTCATTTCTAATTCTGTATTACTAAATGGTACAGTATTAGGTGGAGTTAATCCAAATACAGGTATTCCAGTTGGTACAGTTGCTCCAAATGCTGTCAATACGATTACTTTCAAAGTAATTTTATCAACAGTTCCAACAATTACGCCTTTAACAAACCAAGCAGACGTTGTTTACAAATACAGTCCAACTCCAGGTGTTATCGTAACTGAAACTGTTCCATCTCCTATAACTAGTACAACAGTTAGTTATGTTGATTTGGATGGTATGATTAAAGATAGCGATGTTAATTATGTTAAGGTTGGAGATATTGTAACCTACACTGTAACTATACCAAATACAGGTAATTCAGTTGCTAATAATGTAACTCTAAAAGATACAATTCCAAATGGATCAGTATTTAATACTAATTCTGTTAGTATAGATGGAGTTAACATTCCAGGCGCTAATCCTCAAACTGGAATTAATGTTGGATCAATTACCCCTGGCAATATAGTTGTAGTTAAATATCAAGTAACTGTAGTTTCAGTACCT
>JBOFVP010000306.1:0-32441 GCA_051653165.1 Clostridium sp. | reverse complement strand
CTGCTCCATTTCTTCCTAAAAGCCCTAGTGCTTTTCCACTTTCAACTGAAAATGAAATACCATGTAATACTTCAGTATCACCAAAGCTTTTTCTTAGATCTTTTACTTCTAGCTTCATTTCTATTTCCCCTACTTTCTTCAGATTTATAAAGTATCTTTTAACCTATTATAGTACTAATATTGACCATTTGCAAGAGTTTTTAAAAACCCTTTTTGACATATTGTCTATTATTTAATTATTTCTTATATCTTTCTATTCTATCACATTATATATATTTATTGAAAATTTTAGTATTGATTATCAAAAAATTAACGCATTCTATTTTTAGAATGCGTTAATTAACTATATTTCTTTTTTACCTATTAAATAAGCAACACCAAACCCTATTATTAGTGTAGCTATTGAAACTATTCCCATAACATCAAGGGCAAAGCCTTGTTTTAAAACTAAAGCGATTGCAGAACCACCAACAAGTCCTAAAATTATGAAATAAGTTGTTTGAGGGAATTTTTTAAACATAGAGTCAATAACCTTAGTCATTGAAACAAATCCTATAATAACCCCAACACCTACAACAAATAATACTGGTATGTTAAATTCACTTACTGCATTTATTATGGGATCATATAATCCTAAAAGTAAAAGTACAAATGACCCACTAACTCCTGGTAAAATCATTGTAGCCGCTGCAATAAATCCAGCTCCAAATAATTTTAAAATATTAATCATTGTTAATGTCGTAATTGCATTTCCAGCAGCTTCTGGCTCTGCAAGTAATCCCATTGGCATAACTACTAATAAGGCTATAACAAGTCCAATGTAGTTTTTGGGATTAATTTTATTTTCTGTAGACTTTGCGTATAATAATGGTAATGTTCCAATTATTAATCCAATGAATAAATAATTAGTTGGCATCGGATACTTATCTAAAGAAAATTTAATTAATTTTGCAAATAATATTATTCCAAGACCTGCTCCAAGTCCTAATGACCCTAAAAATATAGAGCTCTTTTTAGGTGATTTAAAAAATCCAGTAACTGAGTCCATTATTTTATCATAAATCCCCATGACAACAGCCATAGTTCCACCACTAACTCCAGGTATAATGTTAGAAACTCCAATTACAATCCCTTTTAGCATATTTATTAATATTTCCATATAAAACCGTCCTTTCGAGAATAAGGTGACTAAATTATTAGTCTAAAAATACTATTCTATTTTACTCTAGTTAACGTAATGTTGTAAAGGAAATATAATAAAGCATTAATTTTTATTTAAAGTTATTTAATACCATTTTTACAAATAAAGTAAACCACGACACATGTCGCACTTTTAATATCTCCACCTATAATGAATTAATTCATAATCGTCAAACCAACTTAATTTCCCCTTTGTTATCTCTGGAGTAATATTATGAATCACAAAGGGAACTCCATCACTATCCCTTTCCTCTGTTATAATTCCAACATGTTGATAAGGCTTTAAAAACAATAAAATATCTCCAGGTTGCCACTCTTTAAGATTATTTACATCCTCTGGAATTATTTCACTTGTTAGCTTATGGCAATATTTATCAAAGAACACTTTTTGATTTGGCACTCTTCTAAAATCTATGTTTTTATCAGCCTTACCCTCTATTCTCCAATAATCTTTCTTATTTTTTGCTATGTCCTCATCCATTAATCCCTTTAAGTCAACCCCAATTGATTTTAACCCTCTCCAAATTACATCTGTACAAACGCCTAAATTATCTGGAGGATATCCCCCACTATAATAGGCATCCACATATTTTGTTTTACTATTTAGTTGCTCCGTTGCATTATTTGAAATATCGATTGGATCTGGTATTCCATTATTATTTTTGTCCACCTTAGAATATTCATTAGGAACCTCAACCTTACTTGCAAAGGGTGCCTTAATTGCATCTTCTACTTTATTTATAGTTTCAGGTGAAAATTTTTCTACTAAGAAATATGTACAAACTCCTAAAGCTATAAGAAAAATCCCTCCACCTAATATAATCTTTTTTTTCATATTATTATCCTCACACCTTCTATTTATATGTTAATATTATACAAATAAAATCAACTTTACAAGTAAAGATAATAAACTGTAAATTTATTTTAACTAAAATGTAATAAAAGGATGATTAAACTATCATTAATCATCCTTTTGTGATATTATTTTTGGCAATAGCTTTTGCAGAAGTGTGGTGTTGCAACAGCATCTGCTCCAGTCTTTTCATGTGTAACTTCTATTGATGTTAAATCACACATGTTACTTGCCTTGTTATGCTTACATTCGCAAACATTACATTTAACTCCTGGATTACTCATAAAAATCACCTCCTAAATCCTTAGTACAAGATTAGTATGTATATTTACACTTATATTTATTCAGGTAATTTATTCATAATCTGATTCATTAAACCTAATATAGTATCCCTGTGGATGTGCACATACTGGACATTTTTGTGGTGCCTCTGTGGTTTCTAATATAAATCCACAATTTGTACATATCCACTCAACCTTAGAACTACTTTTAAATAAACTTCCATTTTCTAATTTATCTGCATACTTTTTAAATCTATCAGAATGAACCTTTTCAATTAATGCAATATTTGAAAATAAGGTTGCTATATCATTAAACCCTTCTTCTTTAGCCATTTTAGAAAATTCATTATAGATATGTTGAAACTCATCATTTTCATGCTCCTGTGCAGATCTTAAAAGCTTTAGAGTGCTGTTCTCCACTTCTACAGGATAAGCAGCATTAATTTCTATACTTTCTCCTGAAAACTCTTTTAACTTATTCATAAATTGCTTTGCATGTGCTATTTCTTGAGTTGCTGTATAGTTAAATAATTTTTCTAATATTGCATACCCTTCTTTTTTTGCTACGGAAGCACCAAAGGAATATCTATTTCTAGCTTGACTTTCCCCTGCAAATGCTCTCATTAAATTTTCTTTTGTTCTACTATTTTTAAATTCCATAAATTTTATCATCCTTTCACTAAAGAGTTCTCTAGTTTATGGTGTCCATTGATACTGTATTTATTCTAAAATTTCATGGAATTTGCTCTATCCTTATTTCTAAAATAATCATTAATTAAATCTAAAATCCTTACTTTATTATATTTCTTAGATAAGTTTTTATTAAAAATTATGAAATACATATATTTTAACTCATTTGAATTTAGCTTCTTTACCATTTTATCCTTGTTTTCCTTCTTATACATTTCACTCTTCTTATAGTACTCATATAGTTTGTCTTCATTATTAATAAGACTAATCTCTTTTCCAATCTTACTTATATCATAAAATGAATTTTCTTTGGTTTCTTTAGTTTCTGTGACATTTAATTTTGGATTTTGCAAATATTCATTTATTGCCTCATCTATATCTTTTTTAGTGTGAGGAAAAAAACTTGCATCAAAAACCTCTCTAAATTTATTTAACCTTTTATATTCCTTTAATATATCTAAGATTATATCTTCCCTCATTCTAACACCTCTAATAGAATTCTAGTAATTTCCTTGTATTCCTCATGTAATTCCCCTTCATATACCCTTTTGGGAATTCCGTAATGTTTAGAGTTTGATGCTCCGTTTAGGTGCCTAACTTTTTCTTTAAATAGGTTTGATTCCTCTTCCTCTGCATAACTTGTATTATAGATTAATGATTTTATTCCTTTTTGTATTATGAGGTTACTCATTCCTCTTAATATATCACAACTGGTGTTTGTTCCTTCTTTTAATCTTGTCATGGTTTGTAGTATTCCTATTAATTTAGGTTCTTCTCCAAAATACATTTTCATAACCATTCCACCTATTGAACTGTCATAGGCATATTTTGAATAAGTTCCTACGATTTCACCAATGTAATCTATAACTCCATCTGAACTAATACCATCTCCTATTGTTGGGATTAAATAATAATCACATTTTAAAAATATCCCCTGAGTAATAATGTTAGTTGTTGGTGGACAATCAAAAAGAATATAGTCATACTCGTTGTTTTCTTCTATATCTTCTATTAACTTTGATATTGTTATTATTGATGTGCTTCTTTTTGAGAGTCTTTCTGCTATTTCATTTAATCTATCATTTTCCACATCTAATATACTTGGTATAAAGTCTAATCTCCCCTTATTTTCTTCGCTTTCTCTTAAGGTTTTTATTGATTTTTCTATCCCCTTATAGTTTGTTTTCATAATACCTTCTAATAATGATAGTCTTGTTGTATATATGCCATATTCTCCATATACTTCTAGGGCATAGTTTAGTGTTTCGTTAACCCTGTGATGCTGTAGGTCTAAATCTATCATTCTGCTACAAATTCTACTTAGTGAACATTGAGGGTCTAAGTCTATTAATAATACTTTTTTTCCGTGATCTTCTGTTAAATGTGCTCCTATTTCAAATATTGTTGTTGTTTTTCCAACTCCACCTTTATAATTTCCAAAAAATATTTTCTTTGCCATAGTTTCTCCTAAATTATTATTACATAACTATTTTATTATTTTGTATGAGTAACTATTACAATTTTATTCTTTGTATTTTATATGATAATAAAGAATATCTCTTCTATATTCTTTTAGATACACCAACTAAATCATAAATATCAATAATCCCATCTAAAACAATATCTTCATTAGGATTATAATAATAACTTCCTTCCTTTTCCCCATAGCTAAGAGCTAATAAACTTAAATCAACAATATCAACATATCCATCAATACTTATATCCTCACTCTCGATATTCTTATCACCATAAAGCAATTCCCACTGAATTAAGTATTCATTTCCAATTCCCTTAAGATTAATCTCCTGATCTGGTTGTACAATAAATTGAGGAGTATCACTATTACTATTAACATTAAAAATAACTAGATCCTTTTCCGTAAAATTTTTCAGATATAACCCTCCCTCACTTGCTATACGCCTATTAACAAATAAAGGCCTTTCTATTTTATTTAACATACTCTTATATTCAACTGGAATAAGAAATACATCATACCTTCTTGAAACATTTGCAAAGGATTCTGTTATATCAAAATAATTACTAAAGCTTATACTCTCTTCAGATCTTACTCCACCCCTCCAGCCACCTATATCATATGATAAATATTGATATCTATAATCACTAGATTCCTCAACCTTATTATCAATGTAAATTTTTCTACTAGGGTTTAATTCATATGAATCCCCTCTATATAATTTAACTTCCTCTAAAGCACTCTCATCTAAAATTTCATACTCGTACCTTTTACTATGGTTTATATAAACTACCAAATCCTTATCCTTTGTATTAGAAAACTTAACCCTATCTAATCCCTGCATTAAGTGAGACCCTACGGTAAAGTCACTTCTTATAATATTAATTGTTTTTTCCAAAGCAGCAGGATGTGTATAATCAAAATATAGCACTGTATCATATTGAACCTTATCCTCTCCACCTATATTACATGCCATATATAAATTTTTCTTATCAATTGCATTATAATGCAATGTTTGATTCTTCTTTAAAATAATTTTCTCATATGTTAACTTATTAGTTTTCATTATTTCAGGATTGTTTTCATATTTTAAATTTATTTTATGAGTCACATTACCTGTGTTTCTAATTATTCCATTATCATTTTCTCTTAAGGGAAAATTAAAGGTATTATTTATAGCAATACTGCTATAGTGAAAGTTGCTCCAAGATGCTTCAATCCCCTCTGTACCACTTTCTCCATAAAAGTATACCTCTGTTAATCCCTCCTTACCTATAATTTCGTATGCTTCTCCTGGTTTAATTTCAAGAATACCACTCCCTGGTAAAGTATTTTCTTCTTGAATCCCAAAAGCCAAGCTATTTGGTAAAAATACTACTGTACAAATTATAAAAAATAATAAAATTTTATTTCTCATGTCACCACCCCTTTTGTTATAATATACCATATTTTCAAATATATTTTAAATACCAAAGATTTAACTTGTAGTAATGTAAACATTTAAGCTATAATTAAATAGAAAAATTATTTTAAAAAGAGAGGTATTTTTTATGTTTAAACAATTTGCATCAGATGCCCTAGGACTAAGTGATATAGGAAGAATAATAAGCCCAAAAGACTATAACAAAGTAGAGGCAGATGACTATATTATCCACGAAGATGACGAAAAGATATTCTTTTTAATTAAGTCAAAAACAGATGAGTATTGCTTTACAAACCTTGCATTAATCCACGTTGATGGTTCTTCAGCAGTATCTAAAAAAAGACTAGTTAAAAGATACGAATATTACAAAAACCCAATTCATGGCGTAATGATAGAAACAGCTGGAACAATAGATTTAGACTGTGAATTAAAATTTGTTATTGGAAGTACAAATTTTAGTATAGATATAGATAAAAATGAAATTGAACAGGTAAAGGATATATACAAGGCTTTAATAAAAATTGGACACACTATAGAGTCTAATAGAATACTTTTAGAGAGATCTTCAGATGTTTTAAATGTTGCAAAAGAAGCTTGTGGGGCACAAAGAAATGAATCCTCAAAGGTATCAGAAGAATTTAAGTCAATTGCTGAATTTTCATTTAACTGGATATTAAAAAGCAGAGAAACTTATATCCAAAAAGATTACTCAGAAATATTCAAAAAATATATTAATAACTAATCCATTTGTAAAAGAGAAAAGTTAGGTCTTACAATCCCTAACCTTTTCTCTTTTTTATTTTTGTAAAAAACCTTATGTATAACTGAAAAAAATTAAAAATGTTATAATATATTTACTTATTGGAAATTACTTGAAACTTTTTACCTAACTCTCACATCATCATTAGTGAAAGGAGCTTTTAGAATGCATTCAATAAAAGAAAAAGAGCTATCAAAAATATATGATGAAACCCATAAAGAGGTGCTAAGATATGTAGTTTCAAAATGTCATAATCAAAATGATATAGATGATATTATACAAAATATATATTTAAGCTTTTACAAAAGATTATGCAAAAACATACAAATAGATAGTCCTATTAAATACCTAATTACAATAGCTAAACATGAATTATATAAGCACTATGGAGTTATATCAATGACGTTTAAAAATGTTAATATCTTTTCAAAAGGTGATGATGACTCTTTTGATGAACTAGAGTATGATCTAGCTCAAAAAGAATTAAATATTGATTCCCTTTTATGTAGTGAAATATGGACTTACATTAAAGGATTAGATTTGATAACCTTTAAAATTTTCGTTCTCCATTATTCACACGATATGAAACTTAAAGATATATCACAAACATTAAAACTTAAGGAATCAACAGTAAAAAACAAGTTGTATAGGGCATTAAAGTCTATACGAAAAGAATTTAATAGGGAGGATGATTTAAATGACGGAAAAAGAATTATTTAAAAAAACTATAGATAAAAATATAACTAATAAAAATAATATTTTTAAAAAAATTAATATTGAAAGCGTGGAGGAGTCAAATATGAAATTAAATTATAAAAAGATTATAAAAGGTGTTGCATGCGTAGCTACCCTTACACTTATAATTAGTGCAGTGTCTGGAATTGCATTTAATAAAAATAGTTCAAATGAAAGTTCTTGGTTTACTATAAAAGCTGCTGCCTCAACAAATATATCTGATAATGGTATAAATCTAAAAAGTATTAGCGATTCTCAAAATTCACCAATCGTTACAGTTGGTAAAATAGAAGGGGCTTCTAATACATGGCATTCAATTACATCTTCTCCCATCTTTACAATTGAAGGCGAAAATATTGATGAAATAGAATATTCTTGTAATAATGGGTCTTTCAATCTTCCATATCACGTTCCAAGCGAAAACTTTACAAAGGGACAAAGTGAGCACTCATCCCTTTGTAATGAATCTATTGCTTTAAATAAATATAAAGTAATTAATGAAAATTCACCAAAAGCAGTTAATCAACTTGAAAACCCAAATATAATCAAAGTTAAGCATAAAGATGATATGGTTTATTACATTCCTTTATCATTAATTAATCCAAGTGATAATACTGTGAAAACTGGAATAATAGATACAGTTACAGTAAAGGTTAAGTTTAAGGATGGTCATACTTCCTCTAAAACAGTTCAACTATCAGTAAATAAATCTGATGAAAAGCCTAACTCTCTTGAAGGAGTTGAGTTTATATATAAAATAGAAGCAACAATTCAAAATTAATATTAAATTATAAAGTGGTAAAAGATGTTATATCTCTTACCACTTTATAATTTTCAAATTAATTCCCTAAAATTTTCACTATCAAAAGCCACCTCATCAATGACATGTTTGAAAATTCTCTCAGTTTGTTTCCATCTATCTGTGCAATTTAAAACCACAATAATAATATCACGTCCATTATGATTAACAGATGAAACCAAACATTTACCAGCCTTACCTGTATAGCCAGTTTTCACTCCATTAGCGCCAGGAATCAACCATAAAATTTTATTAATATTATTATAATCCCTAGTAAAATTATATTTATCTCGAGTAATGGATCTAGTACCAACTACTTCTCTAAACATTTCATACTCCATACCCTTAGCAGTTAAAATAGCTAAATCATATGCTGATGAATAATGATCGTCCTTATCAAGTCCATGTGGAGTCATAAAGTGAGAATCTAAAATTCCAACACTTCTAGCATAGTGATTCATAATCTCAGAGAATCCTTCAATAGATCCTCCGATCCCCTCTGCTAAAGTTATTGCAGCATCATTTCCTGACTTATACATTAATCCGTATAATAGTTCACGAATAGTTATTTCTTCACCTGCTCTATAACCAACCTTTGACCCTCTAATTGAAGCAGCATTTTTAGATACTATTAACTTTTGGTCAAGATTTCCTCTCTCAATTGTAACTAAGGCCGTTAATATTTTTGTTGTACTTGCCATAGGAACAATCTCATAAGCACTCTGCTCAAACAAAATCTTTCCACTTTCTCTATCTATTGCAATGGCATTTCTAGCTGTAACCCTAAAGGGACCCTTTGCCTTCTCTTTAGGAGCTCCAAAAACCGTTGTACATGGTGATAAGAATGTTGTCACCATAATTACTCCTGTTAAAATTCTCTTCATTAGTTTATTTCTCATAATAATCTTCACCTCAAAATTCAATTAAAACCTAAACTAAAATTTAATGTCTTTATTATTATTTCTTTTACTTCTAATTTTATTCTTTTTTTAAATTACATAGTCATCCTCAAAAACCTTAACAAATTTTGGTACAATATAAACAATCTCCTCCTCTGAAAGCTTTAGTTCATTGTATCTCTCTCTAGTTATTTCAACTTCTGCATAATCATTTGTATCAAATCTAAACACCTCTAAATTAACCACTGCCCCAAATATCCTAATTAAGCTAACTTTGGCCTTTATTAACCCATCCTCATAATTTTTTTGAACGTGAATTTCATGAGGCCTTGCATATGTTTTTCCTTCATTAATTTTAACTTCTCCATTTGGAATAGAATATTCACTTCCACCAATGTTAATCTTCCCATCTCTAACCCTTCCATGAAATACATTAACATTCCCTAAGAAGTCATATACAAAAGAGTTCTTTGGGTTATCATAAACCTCTTGAGGAGTTCCAATCTGTTCAATCCTTCCCTTATTCACAATAACAATTCTATCAGCAACATCCATAGCCTCTTCTTGGTCATGGGTAACAAAAACACTTGTTATTGAGTAATTATCATGAAGTCTTCTAAGCCATCTTCTTAAGTCCTTCCTTACCTTTGCATCTAAAGCTCCAAAGGGTTCATCTAAGAGTAATACATTTGGTTCCACAGCCAAAGCTCTAGCTAATGCTACCCTCTGCCTTTGTCCTCCTGATAACTGTTCTGGAAACCTATCCTTAAAATCTCTCATTTTAATTAAATCTAAAAGTTCTAAAACTTTTTTTTCAATCTCTTCCTTAGGAAGTCTATCCTTTTTTTTCTTAATATTTAATCCAAAGGCCACATTATCAAAAACACTCATATGTCTGAATAGTGCATAATGTTGAAAAACAAATCCAACATTTCTATTTTGAACAGAAGTTTTTGTATTATCTTCTCCATCAAATAATATACTCCCCTCATGCTCCCCTTCAAGGCCTGCTATTATTCTAAGTAAAGTTGTTTTACCAGATCCTGATGGTCCTAAAAGTGCTACAAGCTCACCACTTTTTATTGAAAGATTAATATCTTTTAGAGCCTGAAAGTTTCCATAATTTTTATTTAAATTTAAAATATCAATTCCCATTCATCCTTCCCCCTATCCTTTAATTTTTCTTTTTAAAATTGTTTTAATTATTAAATCCAATAATGCCACAAAGGTTAAAAGTGAGGCAACTGCAAAAGCCCCCTGATAATTGTACTCATTATATAGCATCTCAACATGTAGTGGAATCGTATTTGTTACCCCTCTTATATGACCTGAAACAACTGATACTGCTCCAAACTCTCCTGCCGCTCTAGCAATTGTTAATATAACTCCATATATTAAACCCCACTTTATATTTGGGAGTGTAACCTTAAAAAAAGTTTGAAAACCTGTTGCCCCTAAAATAATAGCTCCCTCCTCTTCTGAGCTACCAAGAGACTCCATAAGGGGAATAAGCTCTCTTGCAACAAATGGAAATGTAACAAATACTGTTGATAAAATTATTCCTGGTGGGCTAAATAATATCTTCATTCCAAATTCATTTAAAATTGGACCAAGAACCCCATGTGAGTTACTAAACACAAGCACAAACATAAATCCAATTATTACTGGAGAAATTGCAAAGGGAATATCTATTAATGTAGTTAAAACTCTTTTAAATCTAAAATCATACTTTGTAATTACCCATGCTGTACAAACTCCAAACACTGTATTTATTGGTACTGCTACAACAATTGCTATTATTGTAAGCTTTATTGCCTTTAATGTATTTTCATTAGATATCTCCTTTAAATATTGTGATATCCCATTTTCAAACCCTTTAATAAATACACTAATTAATGGTACAAGTAAAACAACTGTAATAAAAATAATCGTAATTGCTATTAAAGAATTTTTAACTAAATTCCCCTCTTTCATTATAAAACCCTCCTTTTCTTTCTAGAATTAAAACCCTGTGCCACATTTATTGAAAATAATATTAAGAATGATAAGAGAAGCATTACTGCTGCAATTGCTGTAGCTCCACCATAATCATATTGTTCAAGCTTTGTCATAATTAATAGTGGTGATATTTCTGTTTTTAATGGCATATTCCCAGAAATAAATACTACTGAACCATACTCACCAACTCCCCTTGCAAAGCACAATCCCATTCCTGTTATTAAAGATGGTAATATTTCTGGTAAAATTACCTTGTAAAAAGTTTGAAAACTATTTGCTCCAAGGCTACTTGAAGCCTCCTCCACCTCCTTATTTAAGTTTTCTAAAACTGGTTGAATAGTTCTAACTACAAATGGAAGCCCAATAAAGCTTAAGGCCACAACAATTCCCAAAAACGTATATGAAACCTTCACTCCAAATATACTAAAAACTCCTCCTAAGAACCCATTTTCACTATATAGTGTTGTTAATGTAATACCAGCTACTGCTGTTGGTAGAGCAAATGGAAGATCTATAAAGGTATCAAACCACTTCTTAAATGGAAACTTATATCTTACAAGTGTCCACGCTATAATAAATCCAAAAACCCCATTTACAATTGTTGCAAAAAATGCTCCTCCAAAACTAACTAATAGTGATGATACAACCCTTTCATTTAAAATTGCCTCTTTAAATCCATTAAACCCAAGGTCACTTGCATTTTTGAATACTAATATTAGTGGAATAATAAGCAAAATTAATAGATAAATAATTACAAAGGTTAAGTTTCCTTTAAACCCTGGCAACACACCATTCTTACTTCTTCCCATAGCCCTCTCCCCCTTTATTTTTTAGTTGTTATTTCATCAAATATCCCATTATCCTCAAAATGTTTCTTCTGAACATCATTCCAATCCCCAGCTATCTCTTTTAAAGTAAATAACTCAATTTTTGGGAAATTATTCTCATACTTTTTTTCTATTTCTTTATTTATTGGTCTATAAAAATTTTTAGAAATAATTTCTTGCCCAACATCAGAGTATAAATAGTTTAGGTATTCCTTAGCTACTTCTGTAGTTCCATGTTTCTCTGTATTACCTTTAACAAGCGCTACTGGTGGTTCTGCTAAAATACTAATTTTAGGATATACAATTTCATATTTATCCTCTCCAAGCTCCTTTAATGATAATTTTGCTTCATTTTCCCAAGCTATTAATACATCTCCAATTCCTCTTTCTGTGAATGTTGTTGTTGCCCCTCTTGTTCCTGAATCTAATACTGGTACATGACTATAAAGTTCTTTTATAAATTCTTTAGCCTTGTTTTCATCATTATTATTTTTCTTATAAGCGTATCCCCATGCAGCTAAATAAGCCCATCTAGCTCCACCAGAAGTTTTGGGATTTGCAGTAATAACCGATACCCCTTCCTTAACTAAATCATCCCATTCCTTTACTCCCTTTGGATTTCCCTTTCTAACTAAAAATACAATTGTTGATGTGTACGGAGTTGAGTTATGTGGAAACTCATTAACCCACTCTTTATTTACTAACTCTTGCTTTGCATTTAATGAATTAATATCATAGGCTAGCGCTAAGGTTACAACATCTGCCTCTAATCCATCAATTACTGCTCTTGCCTGTTTTGATGACCCTCCATTTGATTGTTCTATTTCAACATCCTGCCCCTTAGTTTCCTTCCAATGCTTAATAAACTCCTTATTATACTCCTCATATAACTCCCTTGTTGGATCATAAGAAACATTTAAAATTTTAACTTTACTACTTCCATCCTCCTTAGATGTGCACCCAACTACACCTACAAATGTTGTTCCAATTAATATTGCTGCTAATAATTTTTTTAATGATTTCATAGCAAATTGCCCCCTTTTTGTTTATTTATTATTATAGAGATTACTCTCTACTAATTTTGTATAAAAAAAGAACTACCCCCTCAATTTAAGAGGCAGTAATTCCGCGGTTCCACTCTTATTAGGCATAATATACCCATCTTCTTTTAGTACTTAAAAATACCTAGTGCTATAACAGGCACACCTGCTTTAACCTACTTTAATAATAATTTCGGCAAAGGGTTCAAAGATGCATTCTTTATGGTTTCCCTTAAATCTCTCACACCATTTGAGATTCTCTCTGAAAGCTTCCTCATAAATACTCCTTCTTATCAAAACCTTTATTCCCTATCAAGTTACTATGAATTATACTATAAATAATTTTCTAATATTTGTCAATAATATTTTCAAAAATTTTTTTATAAAAAATAATCACCATTAAGATTACCCTAATGGTGATTTTCATCAAATTAAAAATCTATTTTTTCCCCATAATATGAAGCCCTATAAATCTTCTCTATATCTTCACTTGTTACCTCTCTAGGGTTTGTTCCTGTACATGCATCCTTAACAGCATTTTCTGACATATAAGTTATATACTTTTTAAACTCCTCTTCATTAACCCCATATTCCTTAAACGTAGCTGGAATATCCAGTTTTTTATTTAATTCTCTTATTAAAGTAACTAATGAAACCGTAAGTTCTTCATTATTCTCACCCTGAAGTTCTAACATTTTACCTATCTTTCCAAATCTACTTGAACATTCCTTACTATTAAATTCAATAACAGATGGAAGTAAAATTGCATTAGCACAGCCATGTGGAACATGGAATACTCCTCCAATTTTGTGAGCCATAGAATGAACTATTCCAAGTGAAACATTTGAAAAAGCCATTCCTGCTAAGCATTGAGCATCATGCATTTCAGCTCTAGCCTTCATGTCACCTTCAAAAGAATTCACTATATTATCTCTAACCATTTCAATAGCCTTTAATGCTAATGGGTCTGAAAAATTATCTGCAAGTGTTGAAACATATGCCTCAACTGCATGAGTTATTGCATCCATACCAGTATGTGCAATTAGAGTTTTTGGCATAGTTTCGGCTAAATCTGAATCTACAATTGCAATATCAGGAGTAATTTCAAAATCTGCTAAAGGATACTTTATTTTTGCATCATAATCTGTTATAACAGAAAAAGCTGTAACCTCAGTTGCAGTTCCACTTGTTGATGCAATAGCAATAAATTTTGCCTTATCTCTTAGCTTTGGTAAGCTAAAAGGAACAATTGCCTCCTCAAAAGTAAAATCTGGGTGCTCATAAAAAATCCACATAGCCTTTGCTGCATCAATTGGGGACCCTCCTCCAAGACCTATTATCCAATCTGGCTCAAAGCTTTTCATAGCCTCTGCTCCCTTCATTACAGTTTCCACTGAAGGGTCTGCCTCAACTCCATCAAAAATCATTACTTCAAGGCCTGCTTCTTTAAGGTTATCTTCAATTTTTTGAAGAAACCCAAATCTCTTCATTGATCCTCCACCAATTACTATCATTGCTTTTTTTCCCTTGATATTTTTTAATACATCAATAGTTCCTTCTCCATGATAAATTTCTCTAGGCAATGTAAATCGTGCCATATTAAATCCTCCCTTTTTATAAAAAAATAAATACTAATAGGTAAATAACCCCTTATCTTATAAGTTATTATTTCTATAAAAATTTATGAATATTTATTTCTTAAATGGAGATAATATTAAGGTATTTTGTTTGGAGGTGTAGTATGAGATTAATTATAACTATTTTATTTTGGATTACAGTACTATGCTTTATTCCAATACCAATTAAAATAAAAGGATTATTTAATCCCGATGATTACTTTTTAAAGGTATATTCTTTTACTATTTTTAAAAAAGGTGTAAAACTTCCCCCTAAAAAGGAGGAAGAAACTCTTAGAAAAACAAAAAACGAAACTAAGGAAACACCTAAAAAAGAGAAATCATCAATATTTAAGGCTTTCAAGGATAGAATAAATCCCTTAATTTTATATAGATTAATACGCGATAATAACTTTAAACCTAGACTTAGGGTAAAGGGATATTTCCAATATTCCTTAGGCGATGCAGCAAATACAGCTATTAGCTATGGAGCACTCTCTGCTATTGCCCCATGGATTTATAGGGGGATAACCCTATTCTTTAGGTCTAAACATTTTTATTTTCCATTAGAGCCAATGTTAAATAAAGAAAGTTACATAAATATTAAAGCAGATTGTATAATTTTTATCTCAATTGCACACATTATAAATATATTGTATATAATTTTAAAATCTATTTTTGAGACACAGGAGGATATATTAAATGAGCAATGAACATCCAGTAGAAAATTTAATGAGAAGTACAATGGAAAACCTAAGAAACATGGTTGATGTAAATACAGTAGTGGGAGAACCCATCGAAACTAAAGATGGAGCATATATAATCCCAATTTCAAAGGTTACATTTGGATTTGCTTCAGGAGGAACAGAATTTGGTCATCCAAAATTAAGTAATGAAGCTGCAAACTCTTATCCATTTGGTGGAGGTTCAGGAGCTGGGGTTACAGTTAAACCTGTCGCATTTTTAGTAGTTAGAAATGATACAGTGAGATTAATGCCTGTAGAAGTTGATACTACATATGACAGAATTGTGGATACAGTTCCTCAAGTTATTGACATGGTAATGGACCTTGTAAAAAAAATGAGCAATAAAAAGTCTGGTTCAGCATTTGAATATAGTACTGAAGATACACCTGACACATTCAATGAATAATTTATTCCATTGATAATACTCCCACCATATATAGGTGGGAGTTAATCATATATAACCACTCTAAACCCAGAAAAATGATGTTGACCCCCTCAACATCATTTTCTAATTTAAATTTTATTTTATATCCTGATCTTCAGGTTCAATTTCTTCAGAATTAAACAAGTCTAAAGTAGGTAATTCTTTTAAATCATCTAATCCAAACTGTCTTAAAAACTCTTCTGTTGTTCCATAAAGTATTGGCCTTCCTGGAACCTCAAGTCTTCCAACCTCTTTTATTAATTCCTTTTCAATTAATCTCGTTATAGCACTTTCAGATTTTACTCCTCTAATCTCATCAATATCAATTCTTGTAATTGGTTGCTTATATGCTACAATTGCAAGGGATTCTAAAGAGGCTTGTGATAGTGTTTGTCTTTTATTCTTCTTTAATAATCTCTGTATAACATCACTATGTACTGCCTTAGTTACTAATTGATACTCACCATTTATTGAAATAAGCTTTATTCCTCTTTCCTCTATTTCATAATCTTCCATCATTTCTTTTAAAATTTCTTCACAAAACTTAGGAGTAATTTCTAGATTTAAAGCTAAATCTCTTAATGATAATGGCTCTCCGCTTACAAAAAGCATTGCCTCAAGGGCTGATTTTAATGGCTTTTTTCTTGAAAGCTCATTAAACTCAAATTGAGTTATGTCAAATTTATTCATCTTCATTCCTCATTTCTATAAGAATATCACTAAAACTAGACAGCTGAGTTACCTTAACTTTTCTTTGCTTTATAAGTTCTAATAATGCTAAGAATGTTACTACCTCTTCCATTTTACATTCAGAGTCCTCAACAATCTTTTTAAATTCTGTTATTCTTCTATTTGATATTATATCAAGTATATAATCATATTTATCTTCTATTTTATACTTGTCCACATATATTTTTCTTTGTATAACATTCCCTTTATTTTGCTTATTAACATAATTGTCTAATAAGTCATTTAATATATTAAATAGATCAAGTAGAGTTAGACTTTTAAATAAATCTTCATTATTTAATGGACCCTTAATTTCCTCTATAACCTCTGGTTTTTTAGTATAAATATCACCTGAGCTAATATATTTTTCTCTAAAGAATTCTGTAGCTCCCTTAATTTTTCTATATAAAATAAGCTTTTCTAAAAGATTCTTTTCTACATCCTCTTCATCCTCTTCCACAATCTTTGGCTTTGGTAGAAGATTCTTTGATTTTATTTCTATTAATGTTGCCGCAACAACAATAAACTCCGAGGTAATATCAAGATCCATTTCCTTCATCTCATCTAAATACTCTAAATATTGACTTGTTATTTTATAAATTTCAACATTGTAAATATCCATTTTGTTCTTCTTAATTAAGTGAAGTAAAAGATCAAAGGGTCCCTCAAAGTCAGCTACCCTAATTTTAGGTAGTTCCATACTTAATCCCACCTTTTTAAAATTCATACCTTATTATTTTATCAGTAATACATCCTCAATACAAGATTAACATAATATCAAGTGTTAATGTATTTATCCATTTAATAAGGGTACCTCATTAGAGATACCCTATTTTTTATAATTCATCCTGAACAAATGTTTTTTCTTCCTTTTCAGCTGATGAATTATCCTCTTTAAAACTTCCTTCATCTAGTATTTCAGAATCATCACCAATACCATCTAAATCAATAGTTTGAGCCTCCTCATTAGTTGTATCAGTTTTCTTTTCCTCTTTTACATCATCACTCTTTGGAGCATCAGTTTTCTTTTCTTTCTCTAGTTCATCACTCTTTTGAGCATCAGTCTTTTCTTCATTTTTTTCAGAATCAGATTTTTGTGAATCAGTTTTCTTTTCTTCTTTGTCGCTAGAACCCTCGCTCTTTTCACCTGAATTTGCTTCCTCTAAAATTTCACTCTCAGTTTTTTCTTCTTTTTGTGCTTCATCCTTTTTATATTCAACATCCTTTTCTAGGTTAGCATCTGTTTCCTTATTTTCACCATCTGATTTCTTTTCAGTATCACATTTCTTGTCATCTTTCTTATCTTCTTTTTTGTGATCCTTCTTGTCGTCTTTCTTATCTTTCTTTTCTTCTACAACTTCCTCATCATCATTACCAAATAAATGAGTAATTTTATATTTTAATTTTTCAAATATTCCTGGTTTCTCAATATCTTGATCACTATATACTTCAACTTCTCCAACCTTCTTTTCACCAAGATATATTTCAACCATTCCAACAGTGTCTCCAGCCTTGTAAGAATCTTTGAGTTCTTCAATTACAACCTTCTTTGAAACTTGCTCCTTACATCCCTTAGGAAGTACAACAACTAAATCTGTTTTAGCTTTAGCCATAAAGAACTTATCAGTTGAAGTTCCCATTAGAACCTTTTCAACCTCATCATCCTTCTTACAAAGAGTTTTTCCTTCAAACTTTGAAAAACCATGATTCATTAAAATTCCTGCATCCCTATTTCTAACTTTAAAAGATGGTGCTCCCATAATTACAGTAAGCATTCTAACGCCATCCTTTTTAGCAGTAGCAGAAATACAATACTTTGCCTCTTGTGTATACCCAGTTTTTAATCCATCACATCCCGGGAAAAATCTAACTAATTTATTATGATTTACTAATTCAATTGGTGCTTTTCTACCCTCAGAAATTGTCTCCATATAGATTCCTGAATATTTTAATATTGTTGGATGCTTTAATAATTCTAGTGACATTAATGATATATCCCTTGCTGTTGAATAATGTCCATCAGCTGGTAACCCATTGCAATTTTTAAATTGAGTATTTTTCATTCCAAGTTCTTCAGCTCTTTTGTTCATCATAATAACAAAGTCAGCCTCAGTCCCCCCTAAATACTCAGCCATAGCAACTGCAGCATCATTACCAGATGCAATTGCAATTCCTTTAATTATCTCTTCAACTGTTCTAACTTCTCCAGTATCAAGAAGCATGGTACTTCCACCCATTTTTTTAGCATTTTCACTGCAGGTAATCTTATCACTAAGTTTTATTTTTCCACTATCTACAGACTCCATTGCTAAAAGCATAGTCATTATTTTAGTTACTGAAGCTGGTGCATACTTTTCATCAGGATTTTTCTCATAAATTATAGTACCTGAAGTTGGCTCAATAAGTAACGCACTTCTAGCCTCAATATTCATCCCCCCTTCTTTTGTCTCATCAGCTAAGGTAACTAAGCTATTAAATGGTAATAATAGAAATGTAAAAATTCCTAATAAAATTACTGTTATTCTTCTTTTAAATATAATATTCATATTATCTTCTCTCCTTTCAAGCTTATTATTACCAAAGCTACATATTATTATAGGTGGAAAATCAATGACTCTTTGTCTAAATTTTCTAAATTTTATATAGTATTTTAAACCTCTTTATGCTATAATTTATATACCATGTGTAAAGGAGAGAGTTTTATGTTTGGATTTCAACCATTTCCAATGATATATTTAGTCAATAATACAGATAAAAAATTAACTAATACTTTTATTAGGCTTGAAAATTACAATAAGAAAGTAGAAATAAATACATTAAAAAAGGGTGATGTTGTTTCTAAATTTCTTTTTTCAACTAAATTAAAAGGCGAAAGAGATATTTATTTTTCCTATTCAGATGAAGAAGGAAATGATCATGAATATTTAGTATATGAAAAATATAATTGTTCAGAAATTAAAAAAATAAAATTAAGAATTAATTCTATTAAAGAAGATAGAACGCTTTCTTTTGAATGTGTAATTGATGTGTTTTAAAACAAAAATAAAATTGATTTTTTACCATATTATGTTATAATTAATCAAAGTAATTTAAGGAGTATTGATTATGTTAAACTATCTATCACGTCCACTCCAACCATTTTCACTAATTTATTTTGTGAACAACACTAATGAAAATTTAAAAAATCTTTATATAAGATTAGAAGATTACACTAAGGAGGTTCATTTAGACTCACTAAAAAAAGGTGCTGTAATTTCTAGATACCTTTTTACAGATATATTATCAGATGAGAAGGATATTTATCTATATCATATTGATAGTACAGGTGTTAAACATGAATATTTAATTTACAAAAAATTCAAATGCAGTAATATTCAAAAGCTTAAACTTAGAATTAATTCAATTGATTCATCTGGAAATTTCATTCTAGAATGTGTTGAATATACTGATTAATCGCATTCTTAATAATAGCTAAATTACAGGAGGTATTTTATTATGTTTAGTTTTTTTACAAGAACAGCCCAACCATTTTCTATGTTATATATTGTTAATAACACAGGAAAAAAACTAACTGACATTTCAATTAAACTTGAAGATTATAAAAAAGAAGTTCACCTAGAAACAATTAAAAAAGGTGATGTTATTTCAAGATTCTTAATGAATGAAAACTTAAGTGGAGAAAGGAATATTTCAATTAGCCACAGTGATGAAGCTGGAAACGCCCATGAATATGTTGTGTTTGAAAAGTTCAAATGTGAAAACATACAAAAATTAAAACTTAGACTAAATAGCATTAATGCTGATGGAACCTTTAAGTTTGAATGTTTCTTAGATAAAGAATAATAAATGGACTAACCTTTAAATTGGTTAGTCCATCTACTTGTTTAAATCTATTTAATTACTCCATATATTAATGGAATATTCTCCTCATATAAATCCTTAATTTCGATATAGCTTAAAATATCTTTAATAGCTTTTTCTCCCTTAGTCATATCATTTGCATAAACTGTTGCTAATGATTCACCCTCCGATACTTTCTCTCCTCTTTTTTTGTGAAGAACTATACCAACTCCAAGGTCGATTACATCCTCTTTAGTTTTTCTTCCTGCACCAAGTTCCATTGCAACTATTCCAAGAGCCTCAGCATGAAGTTTACTTAATATACCCGTTCTATCACTTTTAACCTCTAATTTATATTTAGCTTGAGGGAATAGTAAGAAATCATCAATGCATGAATCATCCCCACCTTGTGCTCTAACAAATTCCTTTAATTTATTTAATGCATTTCCATTTTGTATATTTTCAAGAAGTAAAGTTCTTCCCTCTTCCTCTGTCTCAACTCTTTTTGCTAAAAGTAACATATTACTTCCAAGTACTAATGCAAGCTCTAATAAGTCCTTTGGTCCCTTTCCATTTAAGGTATCAATAGCCTCCATAATTTCTAATGCATTACCAATTGCATATCCAAGAGGTTGATCCATATCTGATACTACAGCTATTGTATTTCTAGAAACACTCTTTCCTATATTAACCATTTCCTGTGCTAAAGCCTTTGCATCCTCAGCATTTTTCATAAATGCCCCTTCTCCAACCTTAACATCAAGAACAATAGCATCTGCACCTGATGCTATTTTTTTACTCATAATACTTGATGCAATTAAAGACATATTATCAACCGTAGCTGTAACATCTCTTAAAGCATATAGTTTCTTATCAGCTGGTGCTAAACTTCCTGTTTGACCAATTAAAGCAATATTTATATCATTAACATTTTTTATAAAATCTTCTTCTGATAACTCTACTGAAAACCCTTCAAAGGCTTCTAATTTATCAATAGTTCCTCCAGTGTGTCCAAGTCCTCTCCCTGACATCTTAGCAACTGGTACACCACATGCTGCAACCATTGGAGCTAATAAAATACTTGTAGTATCTCCAACTCCACCTGTAGAATGTTTATCCACCTTAACTCCTTTAATATTATCTAAGTTTAGTTCATCACCTGATTTTACCATTGCCATAGTTAAATCAGCGGTCTCTCTCTTATTCATTTTATTAAAGAAAATAGCCATTAAAAGAGCCGAAGCTTGATAATCAGGAATATCTCCCTCTGTAAACCCTTTTACAAAGAAATTAATTTCCTCTGTTGAAAGTTCCTCTCCTCTTCTCTTTTTTAAAATTACGTCATACATTCTCATTGATTTCATCCTCCTGTGTAAGTTAATTATATATATGTTCTTTTGAACTTAATATACTTTTTAGTCATTACTCTGTTTAAAACTCACCTTAATATATAGTATCTCTTTTTTCCTCCAACTATACTCTTTCCATATTCCTATGTACTAAAGCTTTGTTAATAGAATGGGCTAGAGTATAGTCCCTTCTTATTGTTATTCTACGCCCTTGGATGGGAGTTTTTATAAACTAAATTAATTTTATCACTATTTATAATTTCATAATAGGTATCCATATAAGTTAAAACTTGATTACCTAATAATTTTTGTACTGCACGAACATTCGCTCCATTTTGTAGTAGATGAACTGCAAAAGAATGTCTAAAAGTATTTAGGTTTACATCTTTTTTTATTCCTGCCTTATGAGAATACTCTTTAACAATTCTCCAAACCCCTTGTCTAGTTAGGTTCTTACCATTTAGGTTAACAAACAAATTAGGAATACCAGCATCAGCAACATTATCTCTAACCTCTAAATACTCCTCTATAGCCTTAACAGCACTTCTTCCAATTGGTATTAATCTTTCATAATGCTTGTTATCAGTACACTTTACAAAGGATAATTCTAAATTAACATCCTCCACATTAAGGTAAATAAGCTCTGAAACCTTCATGCCAGTTGCATACATAAGTTCAAGCAATGCATTATCTCTAATTCCTTTAATTCCATCCTTATCAACAGACTTTATTATTTTATCAACCTCTTCAATTGTTAAAATCTCTGGTAGCTTTTTGTTAGCTCTTGTGCTTTTATAAGATATCTTAGGAATTTCTTTAATTAAACCCTCATTCTTCAAATACCCATAAAAACTTCTTAAACTTATTACAATTCTATTTATAGACCTTTCAGACTTTCCAACATTTAAAAGTTGTTGAATATAAGCCATAATTGTTAAGTTATCCGTTTTGTATAAATCTAACCCCTTTGATTCTACAAACTTAGTGTATATGTTCACATCTGTAACATATGCATAAACCGTATTATCACTCTTATTATTTTCTAGTAAAAATTCCCTATATTTGTTTATGATATCTATCATCGCTCTCTCCTACACTATTATTTATATATTATATTCGACATAATTACTTTATTCCCTCTTTACTTTTATCATATGTTTAATAAATTCGATAAATTCTGTATATTCATTCTAAATACAATATTTTTTTAGTTCTTATGAATAGAATTTTGTAATAACAAACTTTAAAATTCCTGGACATAGGTAAGTTTCAATAATAATTCCTATTACTAATATACATATGATTATTATTAAATTATTCCCAAAGTACATAATAAATCCTTGAAAATTAAATAAATTCTTACCACTTAACCTTTCCCTGAACTTACTAATAGAAACATCTAAAAAAATAACACTTAAAGCTATAAAACATGGTATATAAAATAAATTCTGTGGTATTGTTGATGCAGCGGCTATACCAATACCATTGCCTCCATAAGTAGATAATAAAAATGTAAATGTATATCCTAAAGTAAATCCCTTCATTAAGTTAATTAAAAGAATAAATGGTGCTCCAAAAAATGCAAATCCAAATAAAAATATAGGTATCAGTAATAGTAAATTTTTCTTAATTACATCTAGTAATAATACCAAATACTCAACTTGTCTATCTCCAGCACCCTTAACATAACTTGTAAAGTAATTTGCTAGATCCTGTTTATCCCCCTCTCCCATATACTTTATTGTATATGCACCAAGTACCACACCTGTGCAAAACATAAGTAAAATTATCACGTAATATCCTTTTTTTTCTTTAAACAACTCCTTAAATTTGCTTAAAACACTGCTCATCGCTTTTCCCTCCTAATGTTCTTTACCTAATAATATGAATGAAATACATTATTTATTCTCATAACTTAACCTAATTTATGTAAAATTTTAATTTTTGTATATTGTAAATGGCTACATATATAATAAAAGACTGAAGATCATTTTTTTAATCTTCAGTCTTTCATTATTTTTATAAATACATAAATGATGATATAGTTTTTGTGTCTATTATTCTACCATCTTTTATCATTTTTTTTACTTCATTAATTTTAAAAGTAGATACTTCAATGAATTCATCATCATCTCCACCTTTAACACCTTTGTATAATTCAGTAGCTTTATATATGTGAATTACTTCATCAGTAAATCCAGGTGCTGTTGCTATTTTACCAAGGTATTCAATGTTTCTAGCCTTATATCCTGTTTCTTCTTCTAATTCTCTCTCCGCACAACTATCTGGATTCTCCATATATTCAAGCTTCCCTGCTGGAATTTCAAAAAGAACACTATTTAAAGCCGTTCTAAATTGTTCCACTAATATAATAGTTTCATCATCTATAAAAGCTATAATAGCAACTGCACCAGGATGTCTAACAACATCTCTATATCCTTCATTACCATCTGGAAGTATTACTTTAACCTTATTTACCTTTAGGAAACATCCTTCATATTCTATACTTTCATCTACTATTTTTTCTTTTAAATCCATTTACAATCACCCTTTCATTCTATGTAATTCAATTATACTATAAATTCTTTTACTAATCATTTTATAAATTAAGTAAAATATTGTTCATAATATTCTAATAATTTTAATAACTTACTTGACTAAAGTTTCCCGCAAATATATAATTATTAAAACTAACATATTTTGTTAAATAAGGAGGATTTTAAATGAAACTAACAGGAGCAGAGATAACAGTAAAATTATTAGAGGATGCAGGAATAAAGGTCATTTCAGGAATTCCTGGTGGTTCAAACCTCCCACTCTACAATGCACTTTATAAAAGTAATATAAAACATATTTTAGCAAGACATGAACAAGGGGCAGGTTTTATTGCTCAAGGTATGGCTCGTTCATCTAATGAGGTTGGAGTTTGTTTTGCAACTTCAGGCCCAGGAGCAACCAATTTAGTAACAGCTTTAGCAGATGCAATGATTGACTCTGTACCTATTATTGCTATTACAGGACAAGTTCCCTATAACATGATAGGAACTGATGCCTTTCAAGAAATCGATATTTACGGTATGACACTTCCAATTACTAAACACAATTACCTAATCTCATCAGTTGAAGAATTATTTGAAGTAATTCCAAGAGCTTTTGATATTGCACTTGAAGGAAGGCCTGGACCAGTACTTATTGATATTCCAAAGGATATACAAAATCAAGTATTTGAATTTGAAACTTTGCCTGAATTCAAAAGAAACAAAAACTTATTCAATAAAATTCCAAAGGATAAAGTAATTGAAATAAGTGAACTTTTAAATAATGCTAAATCTCCTTTAATTTATGCTGGAGGAGGAGTAAAACTATCTAACTCATCTGAAGCCTTAAAAGCATTATCAGATAAAGCTTCTATTCCAACAGTATTAACTCTGATGGCATTAGATGTATTAGAAAAAAATAATCCTCTTAATATTGGAATGTTAGGAATGCATGGACAACCTTATACAAATCATATTGTTGATAAGGCTGATGTTGTTTTAGTACTAGGTGCAAGATTTGATGATAGGGCTACTGGTCTTTTAAACAAATTCTGTCCAACCTCAACAATTATTCATATTGATATTGATAATGCAGAAATAAACAAATTAAAACCATCATCACTTTCTTTATCCTGTAATATCGATGAATTTATAAGTGAACTACTTCCATATATAAACTCAACCACTAGAGAGGATTGGATTAACACTATTAATGAGTTTAGAAATGATTTTAAGGAGGTTTTACCTTTAGAGGATGATACATTCCATCCAGTTAATATTATAAAATGTATATCTGATTTAGTATCTAACGATGTAATTGTAACTACAGATGTTGGACAACATCAAATGTGGGTTGCACAACATTTTTCTTTTAGAGGTGCTAAAAGCTTTTTAACTTCTGGTGGACTTGGAACAATGGGCTTTGGTATCCCTGCTGCCATCGGAGCTTCACTTCAACATCAAAATAGAAATGTAATTTGTTTTACAGGTGATGGCTCAATATTAATGAATATTCAAGAGTTAGCTACTATTAGGGACCATAGTTTGAATGTGAAAATAATTGTTTTAAATAATCATCATTTAGGTTTAGTTCGTCAACAACAGGAGCTTTTCTATGATAATAATATTATGGCTTCTAAGTTTATATATAATCCTGACTTTACTATTATTGCTAAAGGCTTCGGAATAGAATCTGTTGACCTATCTAACTCTAACAGTTTAAAAAATGATTTAGATAAGTGGTTATCATTTAACGGACCAATATTAATTAATATTAATATTAAAGAAGATAATAATGTATTGCCTATGGTCCCTCCTGGTGCTGCAAATACTACAATGATATATTAAGAAATAACAGGTAGGAACATCCTACCTGTTATTTCTTATCATTTATTCTTACATGAAATCTATATTTTCTAAAGGAAAAAGACATAGATTAACTCCATGCCTTCTTATATTATATTTATTTCTATGATACTTTATTTTTCAATCTTAATTTATCAGCAATTATTGCTATAAATTCTGAATTAGTAGGGAACTTTCTAGCAACCTACAACCTCTGAAAGCCTGTAAAACTGTCATTTCAACATACTATTTTTTACTTTTTTCTTCAATTCGCTCCAACAGTTTGTTGGCTTACAAAAAAAGTATTTGTTGGTATAATAATATAATAGCCGATTAAAAAAGTCAATTGTTTGTAGGCTTATTAAGCATACTTTTCTTATCTAAATTTACTCTATTAAGCAGTCCTTTTTCTTACAGGTCTAACTAATTTATTTCCTCTATCTCCTCTTATATATCTCATCTCCAATGTCTCTCTTCTTATTCCATATATCTTACTAACTTCTGTTAATGTATATTCAATGCCTTCTATTTCAACATAAATCGTATTCTTCTTATTGTTTGCCTGTTCCTCAATAGTCGCCCATCTACAATTCTCTGGCTCATAATTCCCATACGGATCTATTCTATCTAAGGTTAATGCTTCATTATATCCATTATTCATGGCCCACCTTATAAATGTAGTACAATCTCTTAGCCACTCATCACATACTTTAATCCCAAGTGCTCCATAATTATAAAAATCCTTATTCTTAGCATTATAACAACGCTGTCTCATCATTACCCAAATAGAGTAAATTCTTGTTCTTGCATATCCATGTTTCATAAAATATCCCTCTTTCATCATTTGTAATTAACTTATCTCGCGATATTTTATGTTTTTAAATTTAAAAACGATACTTGTATGTCCTTTAGGAGGTACAATGTATCCCCTAATAGCCATATTTTTTGTTAAATTTTGCTATTTTTAATGAGTTTCTTCATTATTATATGTATTTTGTATCCCCTTTTAGAGATACAGTGTATGCCCTAAAAAAGAAAACGCATGAATTAATCATGCGCCTATCCTCTATAATACTAAGATTCTTTTATGTCCTTGTAACTTTGTAGAACTTCCTTCACTTCTGCTACTAAATCCTGCTTATAATAAACCAATCCAGCAATTAAGAATCCATAAATAGCATTATCTATATAAAAATGAGCAGAAATACTTCCTACTACTAATAAAATAGTTGCAATCCATTGTCTTTTTATTGGTGGTTCATATTTTTCTAACCATAGTCCTAAGATAACTAACGCTAACGTTAAAACTATATATTCAAATGCAATTTCCATATTTTTAACCTCTCATTCCCTATAAGTCTACAGCTACTAGAAAACTATCAAAGCCAGCTGTTTTTAATTTGTTTTGTTGTGCTACAGCATTCTCTCTATTTGAATACGTACCACACACTACTCTAAACCCTTTATTTGATGTAGTTGGTTGTGATGGAGTAGATGATACATATGATGTTCCTGTAATACCTTTAAACATTGCAGCTGCAATCTTCTCTGTATTCCACTTATTCATGTCTATCTTACTATCACAAAATCCTAGCTCAATTAATACTGCAGGTGCTACTGTTTCTCTTAATACATAGAAGTTATTTTCTTTAACTCCTCTATTTCTAAATCCTACACTTTGAGCAACTTCATCATTAATTCTCTTAGCCATACTTCTATTTGATTCCTTACCACTATAAGAACCATTATAGATATATGTCTCTATACCATCAGCTGAACCATTAAATGCATTAAGATGAATACTTATAAATAGATCAAGTCTTTGAGCATTAGCTAATCTTACCCTATCAGCTAAATCGTTGTTACTTTTATCTACAGTACAATTAACTGCTGTATGCCCTTTTTCTTTAAGCATAGCTATTAGTCTTTTTCCTACTTCTCTATTCTTATCAGTTTCCTTCGCTACTCCTACTGCCCCAGTACCTGCTCCTGATAATGTATGTCCCATGTCAATTCCATATGTGCTCATACTCTCAAATCCTTTCGTTAGATAAATGTAGGCTTATACTTTAGCTCCTCAACTCTTTCTTTTTCTCTAAGTGCAAACTGTTTAAATCCAAACTTATTACTTAAAACCATATAAGAACCATTCCATTCACCTAAGGTTGCTCTAATACCATTTTTCATTAAATGATTAATACATATATTAGCTCCAATCATGTCTTTAAATGATGCAATTAATAGCTGATAATATGCTTCATTTTTTATAACAACCCTTGGTTTTAATACAGTTACTTTCTTCTTAGAAACTTCTTTTTCATTAGTAGACTTTGCCAATTTTCTCACCTCGTTTTAGGTATACAAAAACAAATAGATTTCTTAACTATAACCAACTTTTTTTTCAAAGCAGTAATATTGATTATGTAATTTTATATAAAACGGTTTATTGGAATTAATAGTTAAACATGTTATCCTTATAATAAGCGTGCTCGTAAATAATTAATTACGGATTAGGAATATAATTTTATTTTAATATAGATTTAGGAGGGATATTATATGGAAATTGACGTTGCTTTAAAAGGTTTCATAAGCGCACTAATTAACAGTAATGGACATAAAACAATTAATAGTATATGTAACGATATTTATTATGATAAAGATTACTTGACTAAATTACTAAAACGGTTATGTCGACAAAATGCTCAAAAATATATGAACTATTGTAGAGTAATTAATGTACTATATGAATTTATTAACGGAGCCAATATTTCTTGTTCAAGAAGAAAATATCATTACACAGAAAATAGTTTTAACAAAGCTCTTCATAAATATAACTTCCCTTCAATTAGTAAAATAAAAGGAGATTCAGAAGTGGAAAAAAATATAATTAAAGAGTATAAAAAAATAAAACTTATAAGTATTCTATCAAACGCAAAAACTCCTATCAAAGCAAAAAATTTAGGTGATTTATGCAAATACATACAAGAATTCAGAAACTCTAAAGAATTTTGTATCTGTAGTAAACCTGGTCCAAATGGCGGATATTATTTAAGTACCAATAAGTCTGATATTGTTCTATGTGAGAGTTGGGTAAATAATTGGAGAAGTTCTATGAATATTTATGATAATTTTTCAATAGCATAACTTTACTTATGCTTATATTATATCTCAATTATTGAGAGCAGCTATAATAATAACTGCTCTTCTTTTATAATTAATATTTTATTATTAATATAGATTCACACATGACAAAGTATATTTTTTCTACGCCGCTATCTTAACCATTAATCTTCGAAAATTCTTCCATTAGGGACTGTAATTCGTGTTCTAGTTCTTCTTCTCTTGTTAATGGCCTTTCCATATACTCATAGTAAAGTTCTTTACTCTCTAAGTTAATAAATAACCTTGCCATCATTTTCTCTCTGTATTCTGGATCTGGAATATTATCAACTATTTCATAATCAACTTGTGTACCTAAATCAGCACTATCAGTTTCATGATACATATAAACATTACCTATATTTGAACCCTCTAAATTATAATAAACTGCATACATAATTGTTACCTCCTAGAATATTGTCAGCCTTTTCTTAAAACCTGCTGACTGCTTATTACCTAATCTTACAATGCCATCTTTATCTATGAATAATCTAAAGAACCACTCATATTCATCACGATTCATAAGATTTCTTGTAAAAGTTGTTGTCCATTCTTCATTGAACCTATCATCTAATTGCATGATATCTACCTGCTGTTCAAATGTCGCTTGCTTAATTCCTACTATATTAGTACCTTCTGATAAGAAATCCATACCTATAGGAGATATTTTGTTTACATCTACAACTAACTCTGGAGTATACCTTGTAACCTTAATAGAATTATCAGGTTGCTTAATACTCATAAAGAACTTGCTATCTCCAACAATAAAGTTATGTGCATATTGTGGCGTTATTGTTACTCTTTTTTCAGTAAACATATCTGAATCATATTTAACCATATACATTGTATCTGTAGGGTTACTTTGATTATAATTCGAATAAGTTTCTAATCCATAAATATCACCATCAATCTCACCTAGTAAGTAACGATACATCTTCTTATGATTTTGTCCTTCAATTGTAAAGTAATCTATAACTTGCTTTATTCCAGAACTACTAGAATTCTTCTTGTTAATAGCATCAATTTTAACTATATGCTTTTTATCAGCTAAGCCAGTTTTAAGATATCCTACGCCTACTCTTTCATACTCTGAATAAGTATCTACCTCTATAGGAGTTCCATTATCAATAGTAATTTTAGCAATACCATTCTCAGGTCCAAATAATGTGTACCAACTAAAGCCTGTTCCTGTAAAGGTAAATGTTACTGAACAGAATGAACTTGAACTTTCTCTAGCCATACCATTTAAGCATTTAGAATTATATACCTTATTCCAAGGACTTCCGCTATGATAATTAACTTCTGGTGCTGATTCAGTTATCTTATTAAAATCATTCTTTATTAAAGTAACCTTTGGAAATTCACTACAATTAAATACATATATAGTATTATTTAAGCCATTCTGTTCAAAAGAAATATAAATCTTATCATTCAGCTTATTATAAACAATATCTCCAAAAGGCCTAATGTTAGTATTTTGAATAGCTACTCTATTAATAAATGCTCCATTATTACTGAACTTCATTATATGTGAAAATTCTGTATTGTGATAAGCTTCAGTAACTATATATACATTATTATCCTTATCAACTATACACTTAAATATATCTTGACTATAGTTAAATGGCCATGCTTCACTAAGAGAAGTTTTCCACTTCACTACTCCTGTATCAAAATCTCTTGCTACAATAAAATTACTGCTTGATACCTGACTAGATGGGCTACTATTATCCTCTACTTGAATAAAGGTTTTCTTTTTATTTGTTAGCGTTCCTCTATTTTGTTTACCGAATAGAGTATCATTCTTATAACCTATCTTATCTTTATGAGCAGTATTAATGGCTACTAGTCCACCTCTAGGGCTTACCTTTCCAAATAGCTTAGCTGAGTTACACCCTTCAATGCTTAAAGTAAATTCTTCATTATATAAGTCCATAAGAACAGCCTTGCCATTTAAGTATTCATTGCCTTCTATTTCTTTATTGTTATATAGATCCATTCTTTCTCTATAAGCGTGATACTTAATTCCGCCATTAACTATTTTAGTTCCATTACTACTTGGGTGCTTTGAACCAATAGCTTCTATTTTAATGGTATGAACACTTCTAGATAACCCTTTCTTTTCAAATATAGCAACATCTTTAATTAATGAAGGATTATACAAATCAACTATAGCTTCTTCTTTGCCATCTAGCGAAACTCTTACCATTCCCAAGTCATTATTTCTCATGCCTAATATAACAATATGATTTCCTTCAAAACTCCACTCCATAGAATCTCCTGCTATTCCTGAAGAAGTGCAATATCCATAATGAGATTGTAGTGTAGACCAAGAACCACTAACCTTTCTTGTATAGCCACCCCATTCAGTCGTTTGACCTGCAGGTGAATTACTTATACTTCCTATAACTGATTTCAGCTTACTTTCAGTAGGCTCTACAACCATATAATCAAGTATTACTTCCTTACCCTCATTATCTGATTCTACATTCATAAAGCTAATTAGAGTTCCATTCCTATCTAATCTTATATCAGCTATTTGCTTATGCATTTCCTGAGGATTATTTAGACTAACATATGCTGTATTAGGATTAATATATTCAACTATTGATGTATCTGATTTAAAGTTCAATACACCTTGTAAGTGTGCCGGGAATATATCTCTTAAAGTTTCCATCATCGCCTTTGATGTATTAGTATTTAGATAATGATTTATATCAAAAGTCTGAGTAAAGTCTGGCATGTTTTCAGTTAGAGCAACATCTGTATAACCAAAAGTGCCAAGGAACTCAAGTAAAAGTTCCTTAGTTGTAGTTTTGCTACCTATTAGTTTAGACTTAATAATTACTCTTCTATCTTCATCACTTTTACTTAGATCTACGTTAATACCTAACATCTCTTCCCAACGTCTTAGGCCCCAAGTAGCAGTATCTATGAATAATTGTTCAAAGGTATTTCTAGTCTTATCATCTAATTCATTAAAGGTTTGCCCTTGTATTGAATAAATCTCTCTCATTATTTCATCCTTCTTAATGAAAGATGGTATTTGCTTTAAAATTGCTTCTACTTTATCCATGAGAACCTCCTACACTTCATTTATAGTTAAAGTACCTAACACACCAACTTGGTCCGATTCTAAAGATACATTATTAGCTAACTCTCCATTAACTCTTAATTCAATAAAATCAAGTACACCTTTAGCTGTTAATATTGCACT
>JBOFVP010000305.1:0-1015 GCA_051653165.1 Clostridium sp. | reverse complement strand
ATTTACTGCTTTTAGTTTTTCTTCTCTGCTACTGTTAATGTAAAATGTTGCAGTAGTATCTACACTACTATGACCTGCTAGTTTACTTACTGTTGAAATTGGTACTCCTCTATTAATTAACCTTGTACAGAATGTATGTCTAAAGGTATGAGGCTTTAGTTTATTTACCATTCCTATGTCATCAGTTAATCTTTCAAGCATTGTATTTATAGCATCTCTTCTTAATGCTCCTTTTTGACCTATTATTAGGTATTCTGAATCTTTTACACTGTAATCTCTATCTTTAATGTATTCCTTAATTACATCAGCTAAATCGAATTTCAGTGGTACTTCCACATCTGTGAAAGTGATTCACACAAAATCAAAGATTTTGGTTCTCTACTTTTCTGAACTTTCCTCCCTTACCGTAAATCTTTATGGAGTAGTTTAAGAAATCAATATCCTTAAGCTTAATGCTACATAGTTCACTTACTCTAACACCTGTGTAAAGTAATAACATTACAATTACTTTATTTCTTTTACTTACTTTAGACTCATTCTGAATGTAGAAGAGTAGTCTATCAACCTCCTTATCTGAGTAGACTTCCACTTGCTTCTCCGACCCGTATGCTATCTTTACTCTATCCTTAGAATTTTCTACTACGATTTCTTTCATCTCACCAGTTGCTACTAAGTATCTATTTAGTGCATGAATGCTATTTATCTTTTTATTGATAGTTGCTACCTCATAGTTATTCTCTACTAGAAAGTTCTTGTAGCTTACTATGTAGAATCGTTGTAAATTACCATTAAATTCAACTCCTTTATCTCCTAAAAATTCTAAGAATCCTCTAATATCTCCAACATAGCTTTCTATTGTTTTAGGACTCTTTCCATCTTCAATTAGACTTATCTTGAAATCCTCAATTACTTTACACATTACTATTACTCCTCTCAATTTCCTTAAATAGAAAAGAGTTAATGCTCCTTGATTAGAAACATTAACTCTTTTATCAGATTTATAATATATATTTAT
>JBOFVP010000304.1:0-2887 GCA_051653165.1 Clostridium sp. | reverse complement strand
TCTTTAATTGTTTCTATTAATGGTAGTATTCCACTACTAGTAATGAAGGCTACTGAAATATAAAACTCTTCACATTTATTTAGTTCTGAAATAATATCACTTAAAACCTTACTTCCTTTTTCATAATCATTTATTACTAACTTAGGGGTTAGAGCTAGGTTTGAATCTATTGATGCATCTATGAAGCCTGTCTTATTTGCTTCTATAATTTCTCTTTGTATATGAGTTATATTTCTACCGTCTATGGTTTTTATTGAAATATCTGATATATTATTTTTAGTTTTTATATCTATACTCATTCGCTTTATTTCTCCCTAATTTATTACTTTTTTTATTCAAAATTCTACTATTGTTATAAATACTTACCATAATTATAATAAACTATTCTATTCTCCTCAACAATTATTCCCATATATATTATAAATTTCTTCACTATACCCTACCCCAATCTGTAGCAAAAATGCCACATTAATCTTTTTTACAAAAGTTACTTTAACCCCTCACCCCTAAATTTTACATACATAAATCTCTCTTATATTACTTGTAACAAAGTAACCATAAGGTTAATAAACTAATAGTACCTTTTAAAAGTAGGTGATATTATGGCAATGACAAATAGATTTTCAAATAATACTATGCAAGGGTCAATACAATTAATTGGTAATACCCTAGGCTTATCAAAAGCTCTTAATTCATTAGCGCCTGGTACCTATGGTGGAATTGGAGTATTTATTACAACCCTACCATCTTCACAAGTGCCTGGGTGGAATCCCTATACGACAACACTACCTTCAAAAGCATTTTCAAGTGCAGTTTTAAACATTCCTCTTCCTAATACAATTGTTTATGCAGAGCTTATTTGGAGTGCAACAAGAACAGTTCCTGGTTCTACAATTGCTGTTGGAACTAACGGCTTCTTAATAGGACCAGATAATAATATGTATACATTATCTAATAATGTTATAAATGTACCATCACAAGATGTAAGTGATGGTGGACAAAGTGCCACAGCCTATGTATTTTCTTCAAATGTTACTACTATAGTATCTGCCCTTGGAAATGGTATTTATACCTTTGGTTCTATTCCTGCAACCCTTTCTCCAACTGCAAACTTTGCTCAATATTCAGGTTGGGGACTATATGTTGCATATGAGAGTCCAAAGGAAAGAGTTCAAGCTGTAAATTTATATACTGGTACTAATGTCACAAATGATGGACCTTATGGTGTAACAGTTAATTACCCTGGACTTCCTGCAAAGCTTTTTATTTCTGCAATGGGAATGAATGGGGATGTTAATAAGCAGGATGCATTCTTTGATAGAGTTGCTGGAACCGTAAATGGACCATGGATAGAGGGCCCTAATAACCCTCCAAATAATTTTTACTGCTCTCAAATTAATTATCCTGGTGATACTATTAACACCTTTGGCCCCTTTGGTACAGTAAATCATATTGCACCACTTAGCCTACCTGTTGTTGGTGGTAGACAAGGAACAGATATCTCGACAGTTAATATGAATAATTTAGTAAAGGTACCAAGAGCTACTCTTGCAATGGATTTAGGTGCCTCTGCTGATACTGTTCTTATTGTTGGAAGTGGTTATACATCTAACTTATCTCAACCTATTATACTTCTAAATAAATCTGCTAATAAAAATCCTATTAGCGTTGGTGATACTGTTATTTTTACAACCACAGTTGGTAACTATATCGCTCCAACAATATCCACTGTATTTATTGATACACTTCCTTCTGAAGTCTCATTTATACCTAATTCTGTTATCTTAAATGGCATTTCTAGTCCAGGTCTAAATCCAACTACTGGAATAAATCTTGGTTCTTTAGGTATAAATGTCATAAGGACCATAACTTTTTCTGTATTAGTTAATTCTACCTCCTCAAACCTTAAGCTTTATAATATTTCAACTACTAATAGCACTTTTACTGTTAATGGAATTGTATTTTCTGGTACTGAGGATTCAAATTTAATAACCTTAGATTATACCCCTGCATCTTCTACTAAATTTACTGATAAATATTATGCAAAGCTTGGGGATGTAATTAATTATAGTATTAATATCACAAATTATAATACTTTAGATTGTACAAATACTATTTTTACAGATACTTTGCCTAATGGAGTTAACTATATTCCTAATACATTTAAAATAAATGATAGTTCTTTTAATGGTGATCCAACTGCTGGTATTAATATTGGGACTATTCCTGGTTTATCCACCTTCACTCTAACCTTTTCTGCTATTATTAATACAATTCCTAATAATAATAATATAGTTAATAGGGGGGTATTTAATTATACTACTGGAACAATTCCTAGTGTGTTAATATCTAATTCTGTTGTTACTACAATAAGTAGTGCAAATTTATCTATAATTAAAAATACAAATAAGTTGTATGCTACAACTGGGGATACAATTGCTTATACTATTACTCTTTCTAATCTTGGAAATTCTACTGCTTTTTCAGTAAGTATAGTGGATACTATTCCTTTAGGAGCTTCTTTTGTGAGTAATAGCTTTATGGAGGATTTAACTTCTTCTAGTAAAAATCCTGCTCCTCCTTTGGGTGCTTCTATTGGTAATATTGTACCTAATCAAATTAAAACCATTAGCTTTACTATTCTTGTTAATTCAGTTGTAACTAATCCATTAAATAATAGTGCTATTTCAAATTATAGTTATATCTTTACTCCTACTATTATTAATTCTGAAGCAATAATTTCTAATGTTGTATCTACAACTATTAATACTGTTAATCTTAGTAATTTTATTAAAATGGTAGATTTAAACTATGCAACGCCTAATCAAACTTTAACTTATACTATTACTGTTTCTAATACTGGTACTACTGATGCCTTTAATGCTTT
>JBOFVP010000303.1:0-66130 GCA_051653165.1 Clostridium sp. | reverse complement strand
TTTCAACTGTTCCTTTATCATCTAAATATCCTTTATTAGATGTTGTCGGATTACTTATTATTCCTGCCATAACAAGAATTGAAAGTACTGTTGTTACAATTTGATTATAATCTTCTGGAATAATATTAACTCCAAATTGTTTTAAAACTAATGGTATTAAAGACGCAACTGAAATCCATAATCCGTAATTCTTAAAACGAGAAGTATCCATATATACCCCCTCCTTTTTCTTCTTACTACATATTATGACTCTATAATCCAAATTGTTCTTTATAATTCAAAAAAGACATCATAATAAAAATTATAATGTCTCTTTATACTATGCTTCTATTAAGAATGCATGATATCCCTTCATTGTTTCATAGATATCTGCCTTACTTGCAATTTCCCATGGTGCATGCATATTTTGTAATGCAACTCCACAATCTATTACTTCCATATTGTAATTAGCTAAAATATATGCAATTGTTCCGCCGCCCCCTTGGTCAACTTTTCCAAGCTCAGCTGTTTGGAATGAAACATCATGCTTATCCATAATATTTCTCAATTCTGCCATGTATTCTGCATTAGCATCATTACACCCTGATTTACCTCTAGCTCCCGTATACTTATTAAATACCATTCCATGACCAAAATATGCTGTATTTTTCTTTTCCATTACTGATGGATAATTTGGATCATATGCTGCACTAACATCTGATGAAAGCATCTTTGAGTTAGATAAACATCTTCTTAATTTTAAATCATTGTATCCCTCAACCTTATCCATTACTTCTGCAACGATATTCTCAAAAAACTTTGATTGCATTCCCGTAGCACCTTGGCTACCAACTTCTTCTTTGTCAACTAATAAACAAACTGCTGTTTTATCAATATCTTTCATTTCTAGTAATGCTTTTAATGATGTATATGCGCAAACTCTATCATCTTGCCCATATGCCATAACCATACTTCTATCTAATCCGTAATCTCTAGATTTACCTGCAGGAACTAACTCCAATTCTGCTGATAAGAAATCTTCTTCTTCAAAATCATACTTTTCTTTAATTAATTTTAAAACATTCTTTTTTACAGCTTCCTTTTCTTCACCCTTTAATGGCATGCTTCCAACTAGAACATTTAAATCTTCTCCTTCAATTACTTTAGCAGCATTCTTTTGCATTTGATCTGCTGATAAATGTACTAAAAGGTCTGATATTCCAACTACAGGGTCCTTTTCATCTTCTCCAATTACTACTTCAATTTTACTTCCATCTTTTTTAATAACAACCCCATGGATTGCTAAAGGAATTGTAACCCATTGATATTTCTTAACCCCACCATAATAATGAGTGTCAAGTAATGCTAATCCTGTATCTTCATAAAGTGGATTTTGTTTTAAGTCTAATCTTGGAGAATCAATATGAGCACCTAATATTTTTAAACCTTTTTCCATAGGTTCATTACCAATTAAAAATAATGCAATTGTTTTCCCCATATTAGCTGCATAAACCTTATCCCCTGCTTTTAGAGTTTCATTATTTGCAATTACATCATTTATATCTCTATAGCCTTCCTTTTTTACAATTACAATTGTTTCATCAATACATTCTCTCTCTGTTTTACAGATTGAAGTAAATTCTTTGTAGTCCTCACTTAAAGCAAAAACCTTCTTTAAATCCTCTTCATTATATTTTTCCCAAACGTTCTTTCTTTCCATAGCTTCCTCCTTATTATCTACTATCGCTTACTGCACTTATTCTACTTTCAATAATATCAACTGCCGTAACATCAGACATTAATGAATATCTATAATTAACAGCGGCAGCCTCTATAATAACCGCAATATTTCTACCAGGTCTAACTGGCACTGTCAATTTCCTAACTGGTACACCCAAAATATCCATATACTCACAATTTATTCCTAGCCTATCATAATCATTATTATCCTTCCAATGCTCAAAGTGCATTACAAGTCTTATGTCTTTTTCCTCAAGTACTGAACTTAATCCATATAATGATGATACATCTATAATTCCAATTCCTCTTACTTCTAACATTCCAATTGTGATTTTAGGTGATGTTCCTATAAGCTCCCCATCTATTTCCTTTATGTCAACTGCATCATCCGTAACTAATCTATGCCCTCTTTTTATAAGTTCTAAAGCAGTTTCACTTTTCCCTATTCCACTTTCACCAGTAATCAGTATACCTATGCCATAAACATCAACTAAAACTCCATGTAACCTTGTCTCTGGAGCTAGCTTGTCTGCTAGATAAATGGTTAACTTACTCATAAACTGAGTTGTTACTAAATTACTTCTTAAAATCCATACATTTTTCTTTTTTGCCTCTTTTATTATCTCATCATGGGGTTCTAAATCTCTTGAAATAATTACACATTTAATATCAAAAGTGAAGTATTTTTTTATTCTTTTCTTTCTTACCTCAATTTGCATATCATCTAAAAAGCTCCATTCAGCTTTCCCAATAACTTGTATTCTCTCTGGTGCAAAATAATTATAGAACCCTGATAGCTGAAGTCCTGGTCTGTTTATATCATTAACTGTTATTTGATGTTCAGGATTTCCTTCAACCAAAACTTCAAGTTCAAGATCTTTAACTAATTTTTCAACTGCTACTGTCACTATTTATCCCCCTTTATTACTTTTTTTTGGGCTCATAATTTTGTATTTGTGATCTAAAATTATTTTTAACATTATCAATATATCTTCTTCTCAATTTTTCTTGAATTGATTTTTCTTCTTCTGACAATGCACCCTCTTTACTTTTTTTATATAATCTATTTATTTCTTCTATTACATCTTCAATTTTCATATTTTCTATATTCATTATTCTAAATCATCTCCATCTCTTGTTATGTTTATAATGTAAAGGTTATAAAACCTTATAATTATTTTACCTCTTTAAATAATTATTATCAACTATATTTACAAAACCTTATTATTTTTTTATATTTTATTTAATTTTTACTAGTTTTATTATTCCATATTATTATATTATAAATATTAAACACCACCCATTTTACCAATGTTTGTAAAATGCTATTTTTTGTCATTATTTTTGTTACTATTTTTAGTTTAATTTGGAAAATATATGTTATAATTTGTTTATAAGTGAATTATTAAGTAACGAGGTGAATTATGAAAAAAAATATTCTATCTAGAAAAATCAAAAGAAGAAAAAAATTGTTAAACTTTATGATAAATTATTTAAACCCATGTAATATTTTGGTGGTTTTTTTATCTCAAAATTTGGATAAGCATATTCTTATTTATCAGAGATATTTATATAAAATTAATCCAATTAATAAAAATACATTAACTTATAACTCTCAAAATGCAGCTTAAATATTTACTTTTTTTATTATATCCTAATTTATACTTCAAATAAAATAATCGACAAGGCGACTTTGGAGCCATCGATTATTTTTTTCGCATCTGCTTAAGTGAGAATCCAAATTCTATGATTTAGTATTGCAACTTACTCTGTATGAGATTGGAAGCTTACTTGAGAAAATTTTGAAGGATCACTATCTTCATTTTTTTGCCTGAATTACGTTAATCTTTTATTATGGTTAAGTTATCCACAATTTCAATTTAAATTTCTAAATAATAATAAAAACACCTCTTAATAAGGTGTTTTAATCATTTAACATTCCCAACATGCCGTTTGCTTATACATTCATACCTGCCTCTCGCAGGTGGGTTTCACTCATACCCCTTCTGTCTACTTCCGTCACATAGTGAACATAAACTGTTGAAGCCTGACATATCTAGTAGTGTTGCAAATCCCGTAATTATCATGTAGGTTGAACATAATAAGCTAGGCGCACATCTCAGGAATTTATGAGTTAATTATATCATACTACAATCTTAAATCAATAGTAATTTTAAATATTTTTGTAAACAATTACTAGTCTAAATAATTAGTAATAATATCATCCATATCAACATCTAATGAATCTTCACAAAAAACAGCTACAAATCTCATATAATCGCTATTTGCAATATCTAAATCAATTTCTTTAGCTTTTCCTTCTATCTCAAGCTCATCCATTATTTCTTCTAAAATACTATCTACATTATCTTTAGCAATATCAGCTAGATATGGAATATACCAGTTTCTACACCAATCTTCACTTCCTTCATCTAGGTCACTTTCTTCATTTGCATAAGCCTTAGCACCCTCAATTTCTTCTTTATCAAAGTCATAGAAGAATTTTATAACTGAATAACCACTTCTTTTTTTTACTCCTTCAACCTCTGAAAGTCCTGCATCTTCAAGCATTTCAATAATTTCTGAATTTTTCATTATTAATCTCTCCTTAATATAGAAGTTTTTTATATTCTTTTTTTATTGCTTCAAACTCTTTATCATTATCTACAAGATTTAATTCTTCTTTACCATCAACCTCATCTACTCTAAAAGCATACATATCTTCACTTTCATCTCCAACAGGTGATAATAATAAGTATTCCACTTTATCTAAATATATTCTTGCTATTGCTTCGAAATCTACTTTGTTACCATTTTCGTCTAAGAAACTCATTATTTCAGTTTCATTTTGTTCTTTAAATTCTTTGTTATCCATTCTATTCTCCTCTTTCTAATTGTTTCCTTATTTTTTATTTATTCTTAATATTATAATAGCGTTATTTCTTCTTAATTTTATAATAGCCTTATATCTTTTTCAATATACTTTTAGTAAATCAAATTCGTAATTTCATCAATCTTTAATATATACTCCTCATGCAATGCTCTTGTAAGCGATACATATAACAGCCTCATATCTAAAATATTATCACAATATTTATTAGTATTTGGGTCATATATTATTGTTACGTCAAACTCTAGCCCCTTAGTTAAATATGATGGAATAATTAATAAGTCATTTTCCACCTCTTTTTCATTTCCTACTATCAACTTAAATTTATTCTGAGATTTCTTTTTCAATAATTTTTCTACTTCTTTTCCTTCTGCAATATTTTTAACAATTATTGCAACACTATTTTTACCCTTATTTTTTATGTTCTTTATTATATCATCTATTTCACAAACTACATTATCACTATTTGTTTCTATTACTTTAGGTTTTTCTCCATGCCTTAAAACAGGCTTTGCATTTTTCAACCCTAAATTTTGTGATTCTAACGCGCCTTTTGCAAAATCAATTATTTCTACTGTGGATCTATAGCTTTGGGTTAACTGAATATATGTCGCATCACCTTTAAATAATTTTTCAGTGATATCTTCCCATTTTTTTAGCCCTTTATAATAATAAACTCCTTGTGCTATATCTCCAACTAATGTTAATGAATTACCTAAACACATTTGATTAATTAAATGTATTTGAAACGGACTATAATCCTGAACTTCATCGACAACTATATGTTTAAATTTTTCTTTCTCTTCAACGCCCTCTAATAACATTCTTATATAAAATAACGGAGCTAAATCATCCTCATCAATAATCTTTTTATCTAAATTTTCATTATACTCAACTCTAATATATTCTGCTAATTCAGTTGGAATCACTCCATCAGTTGCTATTTCGAATAATTCCTCATCATTTAAAAAGTTCATATACACATCTTTAGAGTCTATCCCTCTCCATTCTTTAAAATAATTATTAATTACTTTTTTACTATTAGATGTTATATAGCTTTTTATTTCATCTCTTTTATTATATAAGTCTATTAATATTTTTCTTCTTTCCTCGCTATCTTCCATTTCTTTTTTTACTTCTCTAATTTTAAGCTCCCATTGCATATCTACTTTAATAACTAAGCTTTGAATTTTTTCTTTTAGTTTTAAAGATAAATATCTCTTGATTTCGTCTTTTCTTTTATTAATAGGATAACTTTTTAAGTCTTTTAAGTATAATCTCATTATTTCCTTTTTAGAGAATAAAATTTCATCACAAATTTCTATATCTTTTATATCTAAACCTCGACTCTCTAATAAAGTAATATACCTATCTATTATAGTCTTAAATATTAATGTACCTTTTATTTTTGCAGAATTTATTATAAATTTCTTTTTATTTTCATCTTCACACTCTATAATTTCTGCTAACTTATTATCTTTAGTGTACATTTTACCCTTTAATTTTAATTTTTCCTTAACCAACTCTTCAAATGTATTTTGTTTTACTTCTCCCACTCCAAGTCCTGGTAAAATATCTGATATATAATCTAAAAACAATTTATTTGGTGCTAACACTAAAATTTCTTCCCCTTTAATTGTTGCAGAATATCTATAAATTAAATATGCTAATCTATGGAGAGCTATAGTGGTTTTACCTGAACCTGCTGACCCTTGAACTATTATTGGAAGATTTCTTGGCCATCTTATAATTTCATTTTGTTCCTTTTGTATAGTTGCTACAACCTCTTTTAATTTTTTACCCCTACTTTCCTCAAGATTAATTTTCAGAAATTCATCAACTAACTCTTGGCCTTCCTCACCATTTATCATTAATTCATTTAAACCTTCATCAAAAAGTCTCTCTAACTCTTCTTCATCATATAGAAATTTTCTCTTTAATGATAATTCACCCTCAATAATTCCTTTCGGAGCACTATAATATGCATATCCTCCTGTACCACTATAGTAAAGATCTGCAACTGGCGCTCTCCAGTCAACTACTATTTCTTCCCCATCCCTAGAAGAGCTAATACCATATTTCCCAATGTATATGCTTTCTTCCATTCCTCTATATTCTCTAAAATCTACCCTACCAAAGTATGGCTGCTTTAAGGCGTCTTCAGCTCCTTCCACATCCTTTTTCACGATATTATACACTTCGTCTGTAACTACTTTTTCTTGACTATATGCTCCTTTTGATTCCTTTGATACTGCAATCCTCTTTTGTTCTAGAGCATTCAAACTTTCTTCTTTATGTTTAATTTCTTCTTTTATTTGGTTTCTTTTTATACTTAATACATTATTTTCAAAAACTAATTCTTTATCCATATTCATTCCTTCTCTAGGTTTTATATATTCTAATTTAACATTATTATAACATATCAATTGCCTCTTAGCCTCATATAGAGTTTGTTAAAATTCATATTACTCAATACTTTCCTTATTCACGTAACAATACTTAACTCCCACCTATAATAGGTAGGAGTTAAGTAATTGTAGCAATCAGATAAATTATTAAATGCTTCAAACCTAATGTCTGAAACACTTGTTTTTTAAGCTGCTATATTATTATCAATTTTCATTTCTTTTTTTTCTGTAAATAAACTATATATATCCTTATTTTTTGTGGCTGCAATACTCTTTAATAAAACTCCAGTTACAGTTGCATCAAAAGCATGATGTAATATTGTTCCAACGCCTGTTACAATTGCAAGAGTATATAAATCAAATCCTATAAATGGTATTACTACAATTGCCTCTGCTAATCCATGTAATGGGGCAGTAATTATTGATGCTAATAAATAATTTTTTTTCTTATTAATTATTTTTGCTCCAACATACCCAACTAATATATGAGTTAGTGCTCTCGCTGGAACAACTGGTGGAAATGCAAACATAAATCCTACCGCTGACCCAACTCCTACAGTAATTGCAGCTGACGGTGAAATTACCATTGCTATAAACATCGGTAAGTGTGCCAATAATGTAGCTGAAAACGGTGGTATCTGAATGCTTAAAAATGAAAATTGTATAGGTATTATTATTGCTATTGCTGTTAATAAAGCAGCATAAATCATTTGCTTAGTTTTTTCTCTCATATAAATCCCTCCATATATATGTGTATATACACTAGTTTACACATTGCTTATTTATATGTAAAGTTTATATTTTTAGAGTAAATGTTTACTTTAAAATTTTTATAAATTCCGGAGTAGTCCCACAACATCCCCCTAATATTTTAACTCCTAATTTTTTATATTTATCCGTAAATAACTTAAACTCATTCAAGGTGTATTCATATTCTCCTATACTATTTGGAATACCTAAATTGGGCTTAATAAATAAGGGTATGTCACTATACTTATTAAATTCATTTCCTATTACTAAACATTGTTCTAATCCCTTTCCACAATTCACCCCTATATAATCAACATCCTTGATTACTTCACATATATCCATTACAGTATTTCCATCCTTTAATACATTACTATCATTAAATGAAAAAGAACATATTACTTTACCAGTAAATACTCGTCTTATTTCTATAATTGCCTTTTTCATCTCTTTTAACATTGTTATTGTCTCAACTATTATAAAATCAACACCTTTTTCCTCTGCTATCTTTGCTATTTCATAATAGTGATTACCTGTAGTTATATCTAAGGCTATTAGCGTATTTCTATTACATTGATTAATTGCTTCCCTTGCTATTTCTATTGCTTCATTTATAATTTGTTTTGATAATTGTTCATCTTCTTCCCAAAGATAATTTGTTATAAACGTATTTGTTGTTATTATTTCAGCACCTGAATTTATATATTCCATATGTATTTTTTTAATAATATCTTTATTTGTTAATGTTAATAAATCTGTTCTTTTTATATCATTTATAAACTTTCTTACATATGTGCCCATAGCTCCATCCATTATTATATAATCTCTCATAATTCCTCCAAAATAATATTAAATATTTATAGTATTGTCATAGAATTATTTTCTATACACCAAATTAAAAACCACTTTCATAATATTAAACTTGAAAGTGGTTGTTACTTTAAATAATTAATTTATTACCCATAAATATTTAACGAAAATCCTTTTGTTAATACTTTCTTAGCATATTCCTTTGCTCCAAATAACGATAAATCAATATAGTTACCACATTGTATTTCGTTTGCTGCTGGTATTTCATCTGAAACTAACACCTTTTTTAAAGCAATTTCTACTGCTTCTCTAATTTCGTCAACATTTCTATCTCCCCAAATACTTAAATAAAACCCTGTCCTACACCCCATAGGCGAAAGATCTATTATATCATTTAATTCATTCCTTAAATAATGTGCTAATAAATGCTCTAATCCATGCATTGCAGCTGTTCCAAAAGCCTCCTTATTAGGTTGTAAAAATCTTATATCAAATTTTGTTACACTATCTCCATTAGGTCCATTTAATAAGCAGCATTTCCTAATATACGGAGCCTTTACTTTAGTATGATCTAATTCAAAACTTTCTACTTTTTCCATTTTCATATGTCCTCCTAATTATTAATAGTTGTTATTATACTTCCTAAATTTTCAGTGATTTTTTTTGCTACATATGGATTATTCATTGTATATAAATGTATTCCATCAGCTCCTGAAGAAATTAAATCTACAATTTGTTCAACTGCATATGCTATTCCAGCATCTCTTAAAGCTTCTGAGCTATGTTCATATCTATCCATTATTCTTAAAAATTTTTCTGGAATTGTTGCTCCAGATAATTTGGCTATTCTTTCAATTTGTCTTTTGTTAGTTACTGGCATTATACCCGCCTGTATTGGTGCTTTAATATTTGCAGATTGAACCTTGTCTAAGAAATTATAGTATAAATTGTTATCAAAAAACAATTGTGATATAAAGTGATTAGCACCATATTCAACCTTATTTCTCATATTTAATACTTCTCTATCTACATTCATATCTTGAATATGTCCCTCTGGATAACATGCAGCTGATATATTAAAGGTATCCTTATTTTTTAAATGAGATATTAATTCCGTTGCATACATAAACTCACCTCTTGGAGTTTCATCTTCTGGTATATCCCCTCTAAGAGCTAGAATATTTTTTATACCCTCATTTTTTAATTCTTCTAATATTTTATCTAATTCTACTTTTGTTGAGCTAATACAAGTTAAATGAGCTACGGATTCTATACCATATCTATTTTTAACTAGTGATGATAATTCACAAGTTTTATTTTTAGTTGTGCTTCCTCCTGCCCCATAGGTAACACTAATAAAATCTGGCTTTAAATCTTTTAACTCTTCTAATGTTTTATAAATTGTTTCAATTCCTGATGTTGTTTTTGGTGGAAATATTTCAAATGAAAATACCACCTTTTTCTCATTAAATAAATTATTAATTTTCATGTTTTGCCCCCTTTTTATAAATAAAAAAGTCTTAAGGATATCCTTAAGACTTAAAACTCTATAGAATTATCCTTATCTATCAGTAAAATACTGTTGGAATTAGCACCGTGTACATTTTTTAACTACCGGTTGCTGGGCTTCAAAGGGCCAGTCCCTCCACCTCTCTTGATAAGTTTCTTATTTACTTTCTTTAATTATATACTATATATTCACATTTGTGAAGTATTTTCCAATTTATAATTTTATTAAAACCATTGTTATTGAGGCTAAGCTAAATATTAAGCTTACCATCATTATATATCTAACTATTTGCTTAGTATTTAATCCCTTCTCTTCTAATCTATAATGTATTTGACTTCTATCAGCTTGATATACAGGTTTTCCTTCTGTAAATCTTTTAACTACAACAAATAAATTATCAAAAATAGGCACTGCTAAAGCAAGTATTGGAATAAATAAGCTCATTACAGTTGTTTGTTTAAATGCCCCATCTAAAGCTATTATACTTAATATAAATCCTATAAAATTGGCTCCTGAATCTCCCATAAATATTTTAGCTGGATATTTGTTATAGTATAAAAATGCTAATATAACTGCACCTAACGAAATACATATTACTGCTGAGTTCCATTGACCTAATATTATAGCTACAACAAAAAACGTAAATGATGATATTAATGACACACCACCTGCCAACCCATCCATACCATCTGACCAATTAATTACTGTTGTTACACCAAATATCCATGTAATTGTCAAGATAAATTGTACAACTACTGGTAATAGGATATACTCTCCTGAAAATGGATTTGTAAATCCTTGAAAGGCTACTCCTGCATTAAACACCAGTATTGCTGCCAATATTTGTATTATAAATCTAGGATAAATAGGGAATTCTTTCTTGTTTGCCTTATAATAATCGTCAAGCAATCCAATTCCTACAATAAGTGTAGCGCCTATAAATATCCACACTCTCTCTTCTATGCCATCTTGACTAAATGCTAAATACATTATAAAGAATCCTATATACATTCCTATTCCTCCACATAGTGGAATAGCTTCTCTATGTTGCTTTCTTTCTGTTGGCTTATCAGTAAATCCAAACTTATGTGACAATTTCATTAAGTATGGAATACATAAGAAGGTTATTAAAAAACCCCCTAATAAAATCAATATATAATTCATAATAATACTCTACTCCTTAGCTTACTAAGTCATTTCTCCAAAGTTATGTAAAAGTATATTTCACATTAGAATTATACTATTATTCCCTTATTTAATCAATTACAAAAAGATTAATTTTGTATGTATGTTATAAAAATGCTATTATTTATATTTTTTACAATAAAAATGGATTATAAAACCTAAGTTTTATAATCCATTTTAAACTATCCTCTTTGTTCAATCATGCTCTTAACCTTCATTAATCTTGTTAAGGCACTTCTTTCATTTTCATCAAGTTTCATTCTTATATACTTAATTGTTTCTTGAAGCTGAGGAATTGTCATATATTCAAGAGCATTAACTCTTCTTCTTGTCTTCTCTATTTCATCTGCCATTAACTGACAAGACTTTTCTACTTCTGCAAGTTCAAGAAGTTTTGGTAATATCCCATATAACTTTGACAGTGAACCATCTAGTTCTGAAGTTGTTGAAACAAATCCGTATGGAAATATGCTTCCTTCATCCCCCTCTAGTTCTCTCTTAAAGTTCATAACTGGAACATTAACACTCATAATGTTTTTGCTTCCAACATCTACAGTTACTTTTTCCTTAGGGTAGCATACAGCCTCCTCTAAGAATTCAGAACTCATCGCTGCTCTAGCCATTACAAAATCTTTAAATGCTCCTTCTAGTTGACCTTCAACTTCTTTTCTTAATACGTTATTATATTTAACTAAATTAATGAATTGTCTCATTAATTCATCTTGTTTATCTTTTAATAACTTATGTCCTCTTGTAGCTGTAGATAATCTTTTCTTCAGCTTAGTAAGCTCCATTCTAGTTGGATTGACATTTAATCTTGCCATAGACTATTCTTCCTCTCTTGGCATATATTTCTCTAAGTATTCATCTCTAATTCTCTTAAGTTCTGTCTTAGGAAGTATCTTTAATAACTTCCATCCTAAGTTAAGAGTTTCTTCAATTGTTCTATTAGCTGTGAATCCTTGTGAAACATATTCATTTTCAAATGCTTCTGCAAATTTAGCAAAAGCTTTATCAGTATCTGAAAGTGCTGACTCCCCTAATATTGCTGATAATTCCTTAGCTTGCTTCCCTTGCGCATATGCAGAGAATAATTGGTTCATTGTATCTGCATGATCCTCTCTAGTCTTACCTTTACCAATCCCCTTATCTTTAAGTCTTGATAGTGATGGTAGTACATCTATTGGAGGCATAATTCCCTTTTTGTATAATTCTCTTGAAAGAATTATTTGTCCTTCTGTAATATATCCAGTAAGGTCAGGAATTGGATGAGTCTTATCATCTTCTGGCATTGTTAAAATTGGAATCTGAGTTATTGATCCATCTTTACCTTTTAATCTTCCTGCTCTTTCATATAAAGTTGAAAGGTCAGTATATAGGTAACCTGGGTATCCTCTTCTTCCCGGAACTTCTTTTCTAGCTGCTGAAACTTCTCTTAATGCTTCTGCATAGTTTGTTATATCAGTCATTATAACAAGTACTTGCATTCCTTTTTCATAAGCTAAGAATTCTGCTGTAGTTAATGCCATTCTTGGAGTAGCTATTCTTTCGATAGCAGGGTCAGAAGCAAGGTTCATAAATAGAACTGATCTATCTATTGCCCCTGTTTTCTTAAATTCATCAACGAAGAATTGAGCTTCTTCGAATGTAATACCTATAGCTGCAAAAACTATTGCGAATTTTGAATCATTATTTAATACTCTCGCCTGTCTAGCAATTTGTGCTGCTAGTTGAGCATGTGGAAGACCTGCTCCAGAGAAAACTGGTAACTTTTGTCCTCTAACTAGTGTATTAAGTCCATCTATAGCTGAGATTCCTGTTTGAATAAATTCTGATGGATAATCTCTTGCCATTGGATTTATAGCTTCACCATTTATATCTAATCTTTGTTCTGGAATTATCTTTGGACCATTATCGTTTGGTCTTCCCATTCCATCAAAGACTCTTCCTAACATATCCTCTGATACTCCAAGTTCTAGTGGTCTCCCTAAGAACTTAGCCTTAGTACCTTTTAAGTTGATTCCTGAAGAACCTTCGAAGATCTGTACCATAGCTTTGCTTCCATTAACTTCTAGTACCTTACCTCTTCTTTTTTCTCCAGTTTGAAGTTCAATTTCAACTAATTCGTCAAATTTAACTCCTTCTACTCCTTCAACAACCATTAAAGGTCCTACTACTTCAGTAACTGTTCTATACTCTTTAAGCATCTAGAACCCCTCCTTCGCTGATTAACTTATTTATCTCAGCCTTAAGTTCATCCCCAATAGCATCGATTTTTGATATTTCATCTTCTGGTATATACTTACTTCTAGCAATTCTATCTCTTATTTCTGATAATCCTAGAATTTTGTTTAAGTAAACTCCAGCTTCTAAAGCTCTTTCAGCTTCTTCTTTAAATAATAATATTAACTTTAACATTTTATATTGCTTATCTAATGAAGCATAAGTATCTACTTCATGGAAAGCATTTTGTTGAAGGTAATCTTCTCTTATTGACTTAGCTACTTCTAGCTTTAATCTATCTTTTTCAGATAAAGCATCTATACCAACAAGTCTTACTATTTCTTGAAGATTAGCTTCTTCTTGAAGAATTGCCATTGCTTCAGTTCTTAGTTGTGACCAGTCTGGTGCTACTTCTTGATCCATCCATTGTCCTATGTTATCTGCATATAATGAATATGAGTTTAACCAGTTAATTGATGGGAAGTGTCTTTGGTATGCAAGTTGAGCATCTAGTCCCCAGAAAACTTTAACTATTCTTAAAGTTGATTGAGTAACTGGCTCAGAAATATCTCCTCCTGGAGGTGATACCGCACCAATTGCTGTAACTGCTCCTTCTCTACCATCCTTACCTAAGCAAGTAACCTTTCCTGCTCTCTCATAGTAATCTGCAAGTCTTGACCCTAGGTATGCTGGATATCCTTCATCCCCTGGCATTTCTTCAAGTCTTCCAGACATTTCTCTTAATGCTTCTGCCCATCTTGATGTTGAGTCAGCCATTATTGATACTGAGTAACCCATATCTCTGAAATACTCTGCAATAGTTATTCCAGTGTATATTGAAGCTTCTCTCGCTGCAACTGGCATGTTAGATGTATTAGCTATAAGAACTGTTCTCTTCATTAGAGATTCCCCTGTTCTTGGATCCTTTAACTCTGGGAACTCATTAAGAACGTCAGTCATTTCATTTCCACGCTCACCGCATCCAACGTAAACAACTATCTCTGTTTCTCCCCATTTAGCAATTTGATGCTGAACAACTGTCTTACCTGCTCCGAATGGACCTGGTACTGCAGCAGCTCCACCCTTAGCTACTGGGAAGAATGTATCTATAACTCTTTGACCTGTTGTCATTGGAGCTACTGGATTTTGTTTTGATGCATATGGTCTACCTTTTCTTACAGGCCATTTTTGCATTAAAGTTAAATCCTTAAATCCATTTTCAGTTTCAAGAATACATACAACTTGATCTACTGTATACTCTCCTGAAGTAATTTCTTTAACCTTACCCTTTACACCAAAAGGTACCATTATTTTGTGTAGTACTACTGGTGTTTCTTGAACTGTACCAATAATATCTCCTGCTTCAACTTCATCCCCAACTTTTACAGTTGCTTTGAAATTCCATTTTGCAGTTCTATTTAATGATGGTACTGATACCCCTTTAACAAGGAAAGCAGATTGTGCTGCCTCCATAAATGCGTCTAGTGGCCTTTGTATTCCATCAAACATGGCTTCTATTAAACCAGGCCCTAGTTCAACACTTAGTGGTTCTCCAGTTGTAGTAACTGGATCTCCAGGACCAATTCCTGAAGTTTCTTCATATACTTGGATAGATGCCTTATCCCCTCTCATTTCGATAATTTCACCGATAAGACCCTTTTCTCCAACCTTACAAACGTCAAATATATTTGCTTCATCCATTCCTTCAGCAACTACTAAAGGACCAGAAACCTTAATTATTCTTCCGGTTTTCAACTTACCTACCTACCTTCCTATAAAATGTTAACGCCGACAGCTTTTTCTACGTTATCACTAATTCTTTGCATTCCAATATTTAATGTTCCTTGATTACTTGGAATTAATATTACAGCAGGAAGTGTTTCCCTATTGTATCTCTCAATAGTTTCTTCAATATCCTTTGCTACTTGTTCAGTTACAAATATTACTGCGTAATCTCTCATTGCTAATCTATCAACAGTTTTTCTTGCTTCTTCAGCTTCTACAACTGGAAAAACTTCTATACCTAACGCTTTAAACGCTAAAACTGAATCCTTATCTCCAACTACTCCAATTTTCTTATACATAAATATCACGCAGCCTTTCTCTTATTACTTCCCCAGTAATATTATTAAGCTTGCCAACCATTATAATTCTTATTACTTTAATTTCTGTCTCTTTTGCATAAACATATGCAAGTATTGGCTCTATTCCAAAAGGAATAAACTTAGCTTCCTTCATCATATCCATTGTGTAATTATCAGCTAATTTTTCAAAAATATTTGCTGAATTTGATGATAAATATGCATCTATTCCTAACTTAAGGATTTCAGCATAATCAGTATAGCCTAACTTTGTTGCTATATTTTCAGGTGTATCATTATATAAGTTAAGAAGTGTATCTTTACCTATCTTTCCCCCTTCAATTGCTACAAAATTTAAGAAATCTCTTCCCTTATTTTGAGTTTTAACTCTTAATAAAGTCTTTAAATTTGTTGTATCAATTACTGCTGATACATATTTATCAACGAAAGTATCATTTATTTTAGCTGATATTTCTTTCATTTCTTTAAACATATATTTATCAAGAATTATATCGATTCTTTGAGGATCTTTTGTTTCATCAAAATCTTTTAATGTAACTTCTATTCCCTCTCTCATAACTTTTGATAAATCACTTAAATTATCAGTTTCAATATCTAATTTAAGCTTATCAACATCTAATTTACCAACTGGAATAAACATATATGAGAAATCTTTATCTAAAATTTTCCCTTTAATAATTACCTTAATGTTATGGTAATCATATTTTATGCTCATTAAATCAATTGCTGATTTTACTGGGCACATGTCATACATTGAAGTAAATAACTTTTCTATTTCTTCACTTAAAAGTACTTCATAATTTTCTGGTTTCTTTAAGTCAATAGATCCATTAGAATACTCAGTTTCACTTAAAACTTTTAGTGCTTCCTCTGGTGAATGTGCCTCAATCATTCTTTCTAGTTTACTTTTATCAAGGAGTCTTGTTTCTAATACCCTAATTCTTGGTATTACCACATTAAACTGCATTTTATCCATCAGTACCCCTCCTTAATTAAATAAACTATTTGCTACTTCAAACTCCAATTCATCTCTTAATGAATTAACTAAAGCTTCGAAAGTATTATTAATTTCTATTCCATCTTTTTCTAATATAAAGCCACCTTTAAAGCTTCCTGTCTCATTGCTTAAAGTCAACTTTCCAACTTTATTCTTTGATGCTAATTCTTTATTCACATCATTAATTACTTCTTGAGTAATAATTTCCTTTGTTTTATTATTTAATATAACTTTTTCTTCACCAGTTATATCTAATGATAAAACTGTATTTTTAAAGAATTCCTTTAAGCTTGAACCCTCTAATTTACATAACTCATCTACGCTTTTTGAGAAAACTTCTTCTATTATTTGTTGTTTAACCTTAAGCTTATTATTTCTAACCTCAAGTTCTGAACTTGAAATCACTCTATCTTTCTTGCTCTTAGCTTCCAACTTAGCCTTTTCTATAATTTCAGCTTCAACCTTCTTTGCTTCTTCTCTTCTTTTAGCAAGAACTCTTTCTTTTTCTTGTTCAGCTGAAGCTAAGATGCTTTCTCTTCTCTCTTCCGCATCCTTTAGGATTTTAGAAGTTAGATTTTTTAATTCTGACATAGCTTCACTTCCCCAATCCTAGAATTTGAATAATAATAACATCATGAATGATATAACGAATCCTAATAATGCATATGTTTCAACCATTGCTGCAAATATAATTGCTTTTGTATTATGTTCTGGTCTCTTAGCTAGTATTTGTACACCAGCAGCTGCCGCTTTACCTTGAGCTATTCCTGAATATAAACCAGTGATTGCTATTGGTAAACATGCAAATAGAATGTACATACCTTGTGATAAAGTTGTTTCATTTGATAATTGTAATAATGCAACGAAACCAACAACGAAACCGTAGATACCTTGTGTACCTGGTAATAATTGAAGTATAAGAGCCTTACCAAACTTTTCTGGTTGCTCAGTAATTAACCCTGCTGCTGCTTCCCCAGCAATACCAACACCTTTAGCTGAACCAATCCCTGCTAGCCCAACAGCTAATGCAATTCCAAGTCCTCCTAATATAAATCCTCCAAAATTTTGTGCTTCCGCTAAATATTGAATCCAAGTCATTTCCATAATAATCAATTCCTCCTAGTTTTTCTTAATATTTATATACTGTTCACCTGTTTTAAACGGTTTGAACTCTTTTCCTCCACCTTCATAGAATTTAGAGAAATATTCTACATATTGTAATCTACAAGTATGCACATATGCACCTAGTAATGATAGCGCTAAGTTAAATATGTGAGCTGCAATAAAGATTACTGGAGCAATAATAACTGCTGCTATTCCTGGGAACATGTCAACAATCATATTAAATGCTGCTGCAATTGATCCACCTGCAAGCCCTAATGCCATAAGTCTTGTATATGAAACAATATCACTTACGTAACCTGTTATTCCATATAGACCATATAAACCTTGACCTAACTTACCACCAATTGTATCATTGTGTCTTCCTTGTGTTAAAACTATTGATACCATACCTACTATCATTAATATCATAAATATTTTTGATACTATATCAGGTAACCCTAACATTCCACTTAAACCAAACACACCTAATGAAACAAGTGTTAATACCCATGTTCCTACATCATAAATAGCATCTTTAGTCTTTCCATCTCTTATTAAAATATAAGCCTTTATTCCTAAACCAACAAATATTTGAACAATTCCAAATACTACTGCTGCTATTATGACGCTAATTACATCCTTCTGAGGATCTATCAGCTTTGGTAATGGTATTACATCACCAAAGAATGAACCATAAATCATTCCAAAGAATATAACTGCTATGCTTAGATAAAAGAAGAATTGCATATTCTTTTTCATTCCTGCATCTAAGTTTAATTTTTTTATAGCTATTAATGAACCTATAAGTAATAGTAATCCATATCCAATATCTGCAACCATCATTCCAAAGAATAAGAAGTAGAATGGTGCAAGTAATGGTGTTGGGTCTATTTCATTATATTTCGGTAAACTATACATAGCTGTAATTGATTCAAATGTACTGTTCATTTTATTATTCTTCAACTTAATTGGTACATTATCAATTTCTTCTTCTTTTACATCTTCAAATTGCAAATAATATTCATTGTGTAATACATTTTTTACAATTTCACTAACTTTTTCATTGTCTTCTACTGCATTCCACCCTTGAATTAGTGTAACTTTATCTGTTTTCAAGAAGTTAGTAACAGCTGATTTTCTTGCAATAATATTGCTGTAGTAATCATTTATAACTTCAAACATATTAGCTTCTTCAACTAAATTTGCAAGTGTCTCTGCAATAAAGAACTTTTCAGTATCTATTCTACTTATTCTTTCATTGAAATCATGAACAAGTCTTAGTGGTTGGTCTGTTTGAGATGTTTTAAATTCAGTAAAACTTACACTTCTTAATATCTCTGCAACCTCTTCCTTACTCTTTAGAGAAATTATTAGATAATAAATATCTGAATTATCTCTTGATATTTCCTTAACATACTCTTCATTCAATACTTGATTGAACTCCTCTTCGTATATCGCTGGAATACTTCCAAGAAAGTGAGTAGATTTAACTTCATTTAATTCTTCAAATGAAGCGTTAAAATTTTGCCAAGGAGTTAAAGCCTCTACTTCTACTTGTAGCTTTGACTTTTCATTATCTAACCCTAGAAGTTCCTCTTCCTTTTCCTTTAGCTTTGCATAAATACTATGCCATTCACTATTATTTACCTTTTCCTCAATTTCTTCTAAAGTGAATTCTGCCTTTCCATCCTTTAAAGCCTTAAGTCCTGATTTTTTTGGAACATAGCTTCTAAGAAATTCTAGTGCAAATTTTGCCTTTGATAATTCTTCTTCATATTCTACGAATTCTGAATCTAAATCATCCTTTAGAAGTCCTTGTAACTCTTTATTGCTCTCAATAGCACTTTCATCTTGTAGATTAACAAATTCTACATTTGAAAACTCTTGTAGCTTCTTTAAGAGCTCATCTTTGTGTGATTCAAAGGCTAATAACGTAAATTTATTCATTTTAACTATTGCCATGAATCTTCACTATCCTCTCAATCACTATTTTTATAGCATCATTTTTTTTGTCTTCTGAAACATTTAAAATTTTATCTGATGCTTTCTTTCCTTCTTCAAGGATTGGGGTAGCAACACTATTACCTTCTTCAATGCCCCCTTGAATTAATTCTTCTGCCTTTTTTTTAGCTCCCTCAATGGTATTATTATACTCTTTTTGAGCAAGTTCTCCTGCATTTTGTACTATTAGTTTACTTTCAGCAGTTGCATTTTTAACAATCTCTTCTGCCTTTAGCTCGCAATTTTTAATTTCTTTAATAGCTTCTAATGCCAAAATCTCACCACCTTCTCATAAGAAATATCTAATAATATATGTATTAATACTTTAAAAGGTATTAATTACGTTATATTTTATTATTATACACGATTTCATAGTTATTTCAATAACAATCTATTAAATTACCAATTTTATCTTGTGCAAATTTCCTCATTGTAATTGTTTACTATTGTTAATTTCTTTAATTTTCTTTATTTATTAATTTTTTTAATATTTCCATCTAATTTAGTATTTTCTGAATTTTACCTTCACCTGTAACTAAATAATATATTTCTCGTTCTTTTATCTCTTTGCTCTCTTTATACACCTCCATATCTATGTCAAATTTCTCTATTCCATATTCTTTAAATGAATATATGCCATTATATTTTTCTTTGAAACATCTCTCCTCTTCTTTTGTTAAACTTGATCTTAAAAACTCTGGTATACCTCTTCTTTTGTTAAATAATAAATAATCGTATCTTAATATTTCTTTTAAATATTTATTCTCACCATTTAATATTTCCTTATTGAAGGATAAAAATACTTTATAATATTCTGAATTTCCTATATTCCTATTAAAGTATCCTTGTTTTTTAAAATACATAGCTAAATCATAGAAAAAATCATATCCATTATCATATTTTTTGTAAAAATACTCTAGTGTATTATTGAATTTTTGAGAATTATAATATTTATCGACCATCTCTTCAACTTTCTTTAATACATTTAATTCTTCGTAACTAATATTCTTAGTTTTTAGTATTTCATAAGGTGGATATGGTGAATATTTCATACCCCATAATTCAGCTTCCTCCCTCATACTAGATCCTTTTAATAACTTTAAAAATCCTAACTGAATTTCTTCAGGTCTTATAAGATGTACGTCATTAAATGATTTTTTAAATGATTCATAATCTTCCCCTGGTAACCCTGCTATTAAATCAAGATGTTGTTTTATATTCTTAATTGATAGTAGCTCCTCTACCTTTTCTTTTATTTTACTAAAGTTTACAAATCTATTTATATTGTTTAACACAACATCATTTGTGGTTTGTACTCCAACCTCAAATTGGAATCTTCCTTCAGGACTTTTCCTTAGTAAGTCTAATTCCTCTTTTTTCAATATATCTGCTGATATCTCAAAGTGAAACTGTGTCTCTGTTTCTGCATTTATTAAAAACTCCCATATAGCCATTGAGAATTTAGAATTACAATTAAAAGTTCTATCAACAAACTTAACTAATCTTACTTTTTTATCAATAAAATATTGTAACTCTCTTTTTACTCTTTCAATATTATGGAACCTTACACCATGAGTTGTTGAAGATAAGCAGTATTTACAGTTAAATGGACATCCTCTTGATCCCTCATAATATACAATTTTATTATTTAGATCCTCTTCAAACTCATATGGAAAAACTATTTTATCCATATTTATTAATGGTCTTGTTCCATTAAATTTAACTTCATCTCCATCTCTATATACAATTCCTCTTATTTCTTTGATGTCTAATTCTCCTAATTTATATTTTACGAATTCTTTAAATGTATCTTCTCCTTCTCCATCAATAACATATTCTCCAATATGCTCTCTTAAAAAGTTAATACTATCATACGAAACCTCTGGTCCCCCATAAAGAATTTCTATATTATCATCTACATTTTTTATAAGATTACTTAATCTAGTAACCATTTCTACATTCCAAATATATGTTGAAAATGCAACTACATCAGCCTTTGCTTTTATTATCTCTTCTAGTACATTTTCATCCCTATCATTTATTGAGAACTCTACAGTCTCACATTCATATGATAATTCCTTTGTGTACGCCTTTAAATACCTAATAGCTAAGTTGCTATGTACATATTTAGAATTTACTCCAACAAGTAATATTTTCATTTGTCCTCCTCTTAAGATATGTCTTAATCATATCTTTAACGTTTTTTTATAGCTTTTATATAAAATATATCTTCCCATTGTTTAGTTTCCACTACTTCACATTTTTTTTCAAGTTCTTTTTTTATTTCATCCATCCCACAAACCGTAAATGGATTAATTCTTTTTAATTCTACATCCTTAATTTTATCATTTGGAAGTAATACCCTGATATCATCTAATATAAACTGCCCCTTACTTTTCATTACATCCCAAATATATATTTCCCCATTTTCTTTTATATAACTAACAACTTCATCAATTAGTTCATTTCTATTAGCTTGAGGCCATACTTCACTTAATATAAAGAAAAAAGTTGTTGCATCAAACTTATTTTTTATAAGCTTATTTTTATCTTCATAATCAGCGTAGTCTAATGAAATTTCATTCTCAACTTCCCTAAACACATTATATATAACCCCAAAATCATCTCCACCTACGTCTAATACATCTCCCTTAATATTCAAACTTTTTAAACTCATAATAAATGTTTTACTCATTTAAACCCCTCCATCTCATTCATATATACTATATTATCAAAATTGTATATTATTTCCAATAGATTTACTTAAACTTACCCTATCTACATTCAAGATTTCAAAATAAGAAAAATAAAGCATAACCTATGTTACGCTTTATTTTTTTTAATTATTTTCATAACTACTATCATCAATATAACTAATAGTATACTCAAAAGAACTATCCAAACTATAGGTTCAAGGTTAAACCCTAAGAATGCTACTCTATTGGTTATTTGATACAAGCAGCCTACTCCACTATCTAAAATATAAATATTGTCATTATAATACTTTATTTCATTAATATTACTATTTTCATTTAATTTTAAAACCCTTGTATATACACCATTAGGCGATAAAGTACCTATTACTCTTTCCTTTTTATCATAAAATATATTAGTATCTTTTTGAAAAACACTCCCATTTCTATCTATAGCAAAACCTTCTAAACTACCAACACTACTGTGTTGATATATTGGTGATGGAATATTTTTTTTATTTGATGAATTTAATAACTGTTTAACAGACTCTCCTTCTGAAAATCTTGGTGATGTTATAGGGTCTCCACCACTAAAATCTGGAAAACCATAATCTGTATCATTCTCTAATTCATATATATAATCTCTATCTCTAACTACCTTCCTAATTCCACCATCATTAATACCTTGTACAGCAATATACACTTTATTTTTGCTGTTATAATCCCACCCCACAACTTTCTTTATACCTGTTGCAACCAACTTTTTTTCATTACTTTTTAAATCTATACTATATACAGAATTATTACCTATATGTTCCCCCTTAATCTTTTCTCCTATCTTACCCCCAATTCCATAGTGTCTAAATGGTGCAAGATTACTCTTTACTCCCTCTCCTAAAATAATTTCATACGGTGGAACATCATAAGCTTTATTATCTTCATTTGATATTCCATCATTTGTTGTAGAACTTATAGATAAATACAACTTATCTTCTATGAGCAATAATTTTCTTTCTAATAAACTGCCCTTACTAGGTATATCTTTTATAATTTCTTCACTTTTATTATCACTCAATGAATATTTAATTATTTTATCATTAGCTAAAATATACAAATAGTTATCTAGCCCCTCTATATCTTCTATTACACTTTCTTTATTCTTAAATACTATTTTTTCTCTACCACTTTGATCTACCTCAATTACTGAATCCTCAAAGGCGACATAAGTATTATTCCCTATCATTGTAAGGCCTTTAGCATTTTGGCATCCCTTTAAAACTATATTACAATCTATATTATCAGTTAATATCCCTATTCTAAATTTACTAGTTATTTTATACACCCCAAATGCGCAGGAAACTATAACAATTGCTGCAATTATGTACATGCTAAACTTTTTCATAAATCCCTCCAAAATTAAAAGCTTTATTAGATTTATATTTCATAATTTTTAAAATATAACCTAAATAATAAATATTACTCTTCCATGTATATTAGATTAAATTTCTGAATATGCTTTATTGTAGCCAAAGGAGTGATTTTATTTTGGAAAAAGATAATTTTTTTAGAAATTCATTCTTACTTACAGCTGCTAATGTTACTACTGGCTTATTAGGATTTATTTTTTCAATTTACTTATCAAAATTATTGGGTCCTCAAGGTCTTGGATTATATACTTTGATAATGCCTGTTTATAATTTATTTATAGCTTTAATGACAGCAGGTATAATTGCTGCCATATCTAAGCTTGCTGCTATTTATTCAGAAAAAATTGAAAATAAAAATCTAATAAAAACTATAAGAACAATTTCATTCTTTAATATTCTATGGTCAATCTTAGTTGGAAGTATTGTTTTTGCTACTGCTCCTTTAATCGGAGAATTTGCTCTTAACGATTTAAGAGCTGTTGATGCAATTAGAGTCACTTGCCCAGCTATGATTTTCATTTCACTATCTAATATCCTAAAAGGATATTTTTTAGGAACTTATAGAATTAGTATGCCAGCTGTAATTGATATATTAGAAAAAGGAGTTAGAATTGTATTAATTTTTACGTTGATTACTTATTCACAAGTATCAACAATCGAAGGATTAGTTACCATTGCATATGTGTGTTTATGTTTAGGTGAACTTCAAAGCTTGTTACTTCTATATATTTACTATAGGTTTACTCTTAATAAGCTTCCAAAAACCTTCGAAAAAACTGAGAGGAGAGGACAATTATTATTTAATGTGCTTGCAATTTCTGTACCTCTTTGTTTAAATGGATTTTTAACTAGTATTTTTTCTATGATATCTACTTTAATTGTCCCTGGCCGGCTTATGGTTGCAGGATTTACTTATCACGAAGCACTAGGTTTAATTGGTAAGTTTTCAGGAATGGCTATGACACTTGTTTTTATGCCACTTATAGTAGTAAGCTCAATAAACTCACTACTTATACCTGATTTATCTCAAACCTTAAGTAAAGGGAAATATTATGAAGCTGCAGTAAGAATAAGAAAAGTTATGAAAATAGCCTTTTTATTAGGAATGGCAACAACTGTTATTTGCAATCTAATCCCCTCTTCACTAGGTGAAATTTTTTATGGGAGAGCAGACCTTGCCCAATTTATAAGGTTTGCATCATTATGTGCTCCTATATACTTTCCATCATTGTGTATGTTTGGTATATTAAACGGATTAGATAAACAAGGAATTATTTTAAGAAATTCCTTAATAGTTGCGTCAATAGAGTTAATTTCTTTGTTTATTTTAGCATCTATTCCTAATATTAATATTTATGCTATAGGAATAACAATGATTATAACCTCTATAATTTCATTTGCTATTAACATGTATGAGGTTAATAAGCACATAGAATTAAATATTTCAATTACAAACATAATTATATTTATTTTACTGGGGATTTTTAGCTATTTCTTATTTAAGATAATAATTGCTAAATTTTTAGGTGAGATAAATATAATAAAAACTATCACCATAATACTTGTTACCTTTGGGTTATTTACTTTTTGGGGAACATTTGGAGATGAAAGCTAAAAAAGGGTGCATAAGCACCCTTTTTTATTATGGTTCCATTTGTTTTCTTATAAACCTTGGAAGATATCTATAAATCTTAGATGAGAATTCATCTAAATCTCTTTTTCTAATTCCGGCCATCACAACCATTACATAAAAATAAATAAATCCACCTACTCCAACTGCTACTAAAATAATAGGTAAATTAATCATTCTTGAATCACCTGTAAATCTTATAATCAGTTGAAAAGCTTCTTGTATTGCATAAATAGATACAGCCATTACAGCTGATGCTATTACAGGCTTTATAACAAATCTTATATATCTTATTTTCATATTAGCACTCTTATTTATAGCTCTTGCATTTAAAAATGATGGAACTATATATAATGCATAGTTTGCAAATACTGCTCCTAGTATGTTTATATCCCTATTTCCAACTAAAATATAATTAATTATTAACTTTAAACTTAATCCAACTACAAATGTTTTTAATAATACTCCCTGTTTGTTTAATCCTTGTAAAATGGTTCCTTGAAGCTGAGTTAGTCCCATAAAAATTACTACCCCTGCTCCCCATAGCATTAAAAATGATCCTCCACTTTCTTGGCCAAACAGTAATATATACATTTCCTCTCTAATCATCATTAATCCAACTGCTGCTGGTATGGTTATTAAAAAGGTCATTCTTATTCCATAATTAATAGTTTTCCTTATGGATTTTCTATCTTTTAGAGCTAACCCTTTAGAAACTCCTGGAAGCACACTCTGAGCTAAGGATGTTATCAAAACCATAGGAACACCTACAAACTGATTATACTGTCCTGAATATCCTACAAGAACCTCTAGCTCTGATTTACTAAACCCTGCTGATAATAATCTACCATTTACATTTGATGTATCTAAAATTAAACCAAAATTTTGTACTGCTGCTGTAAAAGTTGTTGGTAATCCATGAAAAATAAATTTCTTAATTACTTTTCTTTTCGTAATCCTTGGTTTCTTAACACCTTCACAATTTAAATCATCATCTTCAAAACCTATTTTTTTATAATAGTACATCATGATTAACACTGCTGTTAAAGCACCTAAACCTGTTCCAACAGTCCCACCAGCTACCCCGTAAGGAATTGATATTTGCACTAATAAATATGCACAAGCTAATGAAATTGTTACATTTATTACTTGTTCAACTACTTGAGATATTGCTATCTCCTTCATCATTCCCCTACCTTGGAAGTATCCTCTATATGCTGATAATATACATGTAAATAATATACAAGGTCCTAATGCTGCAATTGCATATCCTGCTGATGGCATTCTTATCAAATTGGCAATTGGGAATGCCAATAACATTAATAGCAATGCCCCTAATGTACCAATAACTCCAAGTAAATTTCTTAAATGCTTAAACGCAATTGTACTTCCTTTACCATCTTCTAAACTTACTATCTCCGTTACAATTTTAGAAACTGCTGGTTGAACTCCTGTACTTGTTACCGCATAAAAGAACAAGAAAACAGTGTAGGTATTTGAATAAATCCCATACCCACCTGTTCCTATTATTGCAGTTAATAATGGTGCATATAAAACTGATATTATTTTAGAGATTATTCCAGCTATTGATAATATGAGAAAGCCTTTAGCCGTTGAATTTCCTTCTCCCATAACAAACCCCTATCTTAAATTATATTCTAAATTTGAAAACATCTTGTTTTATCTTTTTAAACATTGGTGGTAAGCTCTCGGCTACAGTCTTATTCTTTAAGTATCCAAGCTTTCCTTGCACATCTCTAAATGTTAGTTTATATGCATAAAGGAATTGGTATGTTAATCCAAACTTATTAATGAAGAATGAATTTAATTTATTATCTCCATATTTCGTATCACCAATTATAGGATTTCCTAAGTGTGAAAGATGAGCTCTTATTTGATGGCTTCTTCCTGTAATAAGTCTTATTTCTAATAAAGAAAAGGCCCCATTGCTTTGTAAAGTTTTTACTTCCATTGAAATTTCTTTAGAGTCCTTTACTTTATCATCAAAAATTCTAGAAATATTACTTTCTTCATTTTTTAAAATATAACCTTTGTATAATCCATCTTTAATTTTACCCTTAACTAAAGTTGTATAGTATTTTTCTATTTCATCATTTCTAATTGCTTCGTTTAATACCCTTAAACTCTCGAAGTTTTTTCCGAATATAACTACCCCTGATGTATTTCTATCTAATCTATTGCATGATGCAGGAGTAAATGTAATTTCTTTTTCAGGTAAGAAATCACCTTTCTCATTTAAATATGATAAAACATAATCCGTTAGTGTAGCTTCTTTACCATTGCTATCTGGGTGTACTAATACACCTGGCCATTTTTCAACTATTAACATATTTTCATCTTCAAATGTTATCATTAATGACTTTGAATCTACCTTAACAAACTCTTTTTTATTATCTTTTGTATTCGATTTTAAATACTTTATCTCTATGACATCGTCTAATTGTAATGCGTACTTTTCTTTTTCCTTTTTACCATTAACCCTTATATCACCTTTTCTTAAAGCCTTAAATATTGCACTTAATGGTACATCTTTTAATAATTTTCTTAAAAATTTATCTAATCTTTGACCTGCTTCATTTGCGCCGATTTCTATTCTCACTTTACTTCACTCCAGTCTATTCATTTGTTTTCCCCATTATATTAGATTAATGGTTATTTACTCTCTTGTCAAATAATCTATTGCTGCTTGGCATTGAATTGCAACCCCTAATGATAGTGCATCTTCATCTATATTAAACAATGAACTATGTGCCGGTCTCATAGTATCTTTATTTTTATTACCAGTTCCTAAGAAATAAAATGCTGATGGTTTTTCCATTGCAAAATATGCAAAACTTTCAACTCCCATACTTGGATGAAGTTGTTCTAAAACATTTTCTTCACCTATTACACTCCCTGCACTTCTATAAACTATATCAACTATATTATCATCATTATAAAGACAAGGATAACTTTCCTCTATCTCAATTATTCCCTCTCCTCTAGAACTTAAACAGATTCCTTCAACTATTTCTCTTAATCTTTTAATAGCATATTCCCTATCCTCTTTAGTCATTGTTCTTATAATACCGCTTATTGTTACTTCTTCTGGTATTATATTTTGAGCTGTACCACCATGAATACTACCTACTGTTATTACTGCTGGATTGACTGGTGCTATTTCTCTACTAACAATAGTTTGGAGTGCTATAACAATGTGTGATGCTATTACTACTGGATCTACAGTTGTTTCAGGATGTGCTCCATGACCACCCTTACCTTTTACTATTACTTTAAAAGGGTTGGATGCTGCATTAACTACGCCTTTTTTTATTCTAATTTTACCACATTCTAAATCTTCAGTAACATGTAGTCCGATTACCGCATCAACTACTGGACTTTCAAGTACACCTTCATCAATCATGTATCTTGCTCCTCCAACTGTTTCCTCAGCTGGTTCAAAGAAAATTTTGACATTACCTGAAAATAATTTTTTATTATTATTAAGAATCTTTGCTGCTCCTAAGGCTATTGTTGTATGTGCATCATGACCACATGCATGCATTTTTCCTGAAACCTTTGATGAATATGTGCATGTTTTTTTATCTTGAATAGGAAGACCATCTATATCACCTCTTATTGCTATAGTTCTTCCACCTCCATCTTTTTCTCCTTTAATAAGTGCACATACTCCTGTGTTAGCAACAGAAACATATGAAATGCCCTCATATTCTAAAAAATCTTTTATTTTTTGAGAGGTTCTAAACTCCTCAAATCCTATTTCTGGATTTTCATGAAAATCCCTTCTTATTGCTATTAATTCATCCTTTATTAGATTCACTTCATTTAAAAATTTATTCATATTTCTCTCATCTCCTAACATTCTTATATACCCCACATTCTATTCTATTAGTATTAGGAGGCAACTGTATTTTATTATAGCCTTATTGCCCCTTAAGACCATAAATTCTAACTTAAAATCTTTCCTATAAAAAATTATATATTATATGGAAAAAACATTCAATTAAATCATTCTTTTATTATCAAACCATTTTGACTTAAAATTGTATAAGAATAACTTTTTTCAATACCATCTTTGTATTTTACTTTTATAACATCCTTTACGATGCTCGTTATTTCTCCTAGCCCTTGGTTTTTTATAAATATATTTTCACCAATTTTCATGTCAATCTTAATTTTCTTTTCTTCTATTTCCCCTTCTTTAATAAACCTTGATTTCTCAACAAAACTTCCTTTCTGAGTCTTAGGTGAAATTATAAATACCTTATCCTCAGCTCTTGTAATTCCAACATAAAAAATTCTTCTCTCTTCTTCTATATTTTCATCTGCTGATTTATGAGGTATGGTATCCTCATTGCAATTTATAATAAAAACATTTTTAAATTCCATACCTTTTACTCTATGGATTGTAGCTAAATTAACTCTATTTTTATCCTTATTATTTTTATTTTCCTTAACTTTTTCTTCTACTTCTTTTATATGTGTTAAAAATTCATTTATTGTTCTGAATGATGATGCTGACACTTTGAACTCTTCTAAAATACCTTCAAGATCATCTAAGTTACTTCCTATTTTCTCTGAATACTCTTTTAAATAATCAATATATCCCATATCACTTATTATGTATTGTATTGCTGATCCAAGAGATAACTTAGCCAACATGGCTATATCTCTTTTAACATCCTCCAACTTTTTTCTCTGAAATGGAGGCGTATCGTTCTTTTGAATTAGAATATCAAAAGGATTTTTATACTCACTATATTTTTTTACGTAGGCTATACTAGACTTAGCTACATATCTAAATGGTTTATTAATTATTAATGAAAATAGCTCTTTATTATATAAATCTAATGAATATTTAAGGTAACTTAATATATCTTTACATATAAAATGTTGAAAAAAATTATATTCTCCATCTAACATGTTAAAGGGTATATTTTCCTTTATAAGAATATCTATAATTGATGTTGATTCCATATTAGTTCTATATAAGATTATATTATCCTTATACTGCTCACCATTTAATAAAAGTTCTCTTATTTTTTTTACAATAAACTCTCCTTGTGTCTTCTCGTCATAAGTTTCTTGTAAAATAACTTCTCCATCCCCTTGTCTGCTATGAAATATTTCTTTATCATTTCTATTCGTATTGTTTTTTATTACGTTAATAGAAGCCTTTACTATATTTTTTAAACTTCTATAATTCATTGATAAGTAATATTTTTTTCCTTTATTAAATATATTGCTAAAACTAACCATATACTCTGGTTTTGATCCTCTAAATGAGTATATACACTGATCCTCATCCCCTACTGCAAATAATGAATTTTCCCCATTATTATTTATCATCCTTAAGAATTGTATTTGTAGTTCATCACAATCTTGAAACTCATCCACTAACATATACTTAAATATGTGTCTGTACTCATTTAACTTTTCTTTGTCTTGAAATAGCTTTAATACTTCCAATGCTAAATCATCAAAATCCATAGAACCATCCTTCTCAAGATATTGTTGATATTCTTTTAAAGCCTCAATAAATACATCCTTAACAATAGTTGGTTCAAACTCTTCTAAAGTAGAAATAGATGTTTTGAATCTAGATATATTATTTATTACTTCCTTTACTTTATCTTCACTAATATTATCCGAGTACTTTTTAATTATGCTCTCTACAATTCTGTTTATCATATAACTTTCAACTATTTTTACATTTCTATTTTCTCTTAATAAAATTTTGTAAAATAATGAGTGAAAGGTCCCAAAGAAAGGTGCATTATGTTGCCCAAATCGTTCCTTCATATTACTAGCAGCAGCTTTAGTAAATGTTATTATTATTATGTTTCTATTGGGTATATTGAGTTCACTCATCATATATCTAACCCTATTTACTATTACTGTTGTTTTTCCAGACCCAGGTGCCGCAACTACTAATATATTTTTTTCTTTTCCTCTAACTGCATCCAATTGATATCTATCTAAATTCATTTAATCACCACCATTTATATCATTTAAGTATTAACATACTATTTATAAAATAATCATCAAAATACAATAACTTTAACATATTTAAAATTTTATGTCCATTAACAACAAAGTTACACTCTATTTTGATATAAATATTGTAATAATTGTTCCTAAGTTGTAAAATAGTTCTTAAGCATGAAAATAAAAAGGAGTACATTATGGAAAAGAATTATAATTTTAATGTAACTGATGATAGAAATTTAACAATGCTTGTTGACTTCTATGAATTAACCATGGGCAATGGATATTTCAATAAAGGAATACAAAATCAAGCAGCGTACTTTGATATGTTTTTCAGACGCGTACCTGACGGTGGGGGCTACTGTATTATGGCAGGTGTCCAACAGTTAATAGAATATTTAAAAAACCTAAAATTTACTGATACAGATATTGAATATTTAAAAAGTAAAGATATATTTTCTGAAGAATTTTTAGATTATTTAAAGAACTTCAAGTTTGAATGTGATGTTTGGGCTATACCTGAAGGGAATCCTGTATTTCCCAATGAACCTTTAGTTACTGTTAGAGGACCTGTAATACAAGCTCAATTTATTGAAACAATGGTTTTACTTACTATAAATCACCAGACACTTATAGCAACAAAAGCTAACAGAATTTGTAGAGCTGCTAATGGTAAAACTGTAATGGAATTTGGATCTAGAAGAGCCCAAGGTTATGATGGAGCCTTATACGGATCAAGAGCTGCTATTATAGGAGGATGTGATTCAACTGCAAATACACTTGCTGATCAAATGTTTACAGTACCTGCAATTGGTACAATGGCACACAGTTGGGTTCAATTATTCCCTAGTGAATATGAGGCTTTTAAAACATGGGCAGAAATCTACCCCGACCAATGCTTATTATTGATAGATACATATAACGTAAAGAAATCTGGTTTACCTAATGCTATAAAAGTATTTGATGAAATTCTTAAGCCTCTTGGTAAAAGACCTGTTGGTATAAGAATCGATTCTGGAGATATAACTTATTTAACTAAAAAATGTAGAAAAATGCTTGATGAAGCTGGATATTCTGATTGTAAAATAGTAGTTTCTAACTCACTAGATGAACATATAATTAGAGATGTATTGGAACAAGGTGCACAAATTGATTCATTTGGTGTTGGTGAAAGACTTATAACTGCAAAGTCTGAACCTGTATTTGGAGGCGTATATAAACTAGTTGCAATATCAGATAATGAAACTGTAATTCCTAAAATAAAGATTAGTGAAAACAATGAAAAAATAACTAATCCTGGTTTTAAAAAAGTAGTTAGAATTTTTGATAAAGAAAGTCATATGGCTATTGCAGACCTAATCTGCCTTAAAGATGAAGTCATTGATGAATCTATTACACTTGAAATTTTCGATCCAATCCATACTTGGAAAAAGAAAAAAATAACTAATTATTATGTTAAAGATCTAATGGTACAAATTTTCAATAAAGGGACTTGCATATATGAAAGCCCAAGTGTATTAGATATAAAAGAGTTTTCTAAGACTGAAACTGATAAACTATGGCCAGAAGTTTTAAGATTCGAAAATCCTCATAATTATTATGTAGATCTTTCAGATGAATTATGGAAATTAAAACACACATTATTGCATAAGCACTCTACTGATTTTCAATAAAAGTTAAGGTGGATTATAATAATCCACCTTAACTTTTATTTCTTATTTGAATTATGTACACTCTAATATGCTTCTTCCTCAAAATATGTGTGTAATCCTAATATTTTTGTATCCTCATATGCATAATCATATTCAACAATATCTTTAAATACAACTTTATTGTCAGATTCACATTCTCTAAATACACAAGAATCCTTTTTTGTTCCAATACCATTCATCGGACACACATCATTACAAGATACCTTCTCCTTTTTTGTTGACCAAAACGGACACTTACTCATAATATTCCCCTCCCAATATGAAAACGTAGACAAAACTTTGAGTACATTATAATATATATTAAAAAATAAATCTAGTATTTTTTTGACTTTTTTCTATTTTTTGTTTATTTTCTTATTATATTCATAGTTTAGCTTAAGTTTTTAAAATAAAAGGTATCCCATAATTAATTATAACTTAATTATGGGATACCTTTTATTTCATTATTCCTGTATTTTTAAATACTGAAATATCTATTATTTCACTTTGAAATGCTTTCAATAATGCTTTTTCTAAAACCATCTCTTGATCGAAATTTTTAATATCTTTGCAAACAGCAAAAACTTTATTTTTTTCTCCCTTAGAATTTCTATATGTTAATGTTACATTTGGTTTGTCATATTCTACTTTTTCTATTTTTATTCCCCATGAAATTTGTGCATATTCACCATCTGTAGTTAAGTATGTTAACTCCTTAAGCTTTTCAGTTTCCTTACTTGGATCATTAACTATTACTAATTCATCTCCAACTTTATACTTTGCCATATTTGCTCCTCCTTGATTCCTGACTTATTCTATAATTGTTATTAATATTATATACTATTATTTTAAATTATAATCAATTTAATTTACATAATTAAAAAAATAGAACAGATAAACTGTTCTGAAGAAATTAAACACGAAACTTTGTTAATAAATTAACAACTAACTTTATAATAACAGATTTATCCTTTAAATACAATAGATTTTTTTTATTTTTTTATTTTTATTTGCATAATATCAATAAATTATGTATTATATAATTATTAATAATGTATTAACAATTAATAATTTATTCAAACTTATTTTAACTAATATTAATTATCTTTTATTAACTATAATTAATTAATATTGTTTGACTTTGCTTGATACATATAATATAATTTAGGTAATAAAATATAAGGGGATGTATATAATGGAGAATATTACTCAAATTTTTAAAGAAAAAAAACTTAAACTTACACCTCAAAGACTTGCAGTATATAAATATTTAATGAATACATGCGAACATCCTTCTGCTGAAACTATATATAAAGCTATTCAAGTAGACTATCCAACAATGAGTTTAGCTACTGTATATAAAGCACTTAAGACATTAGTTGAAGTTGGTTTAATCCAAGAAATAAATGTTGGAGAAGGAAACTTTAGATATGACGGCAATGCTTCAAATCATCCACATGTTCAATGCATAACGTGTGGTAAAGTTGATGACATATTCGATTTAAATTTATCCCATTTAAATGCAGAAGCTGAGAAACACTCAAAATATACAATAATATCTAACAAAGTATATTTTTACGGTATTTGTGAAAGTTGTAAATAATCTAAAAAAGCTATTTTAGTTTATCTAATTTAGCTTTTTTTTTATTTTACTCATTAAATATTATTTACCCCCATATACTTTTTATGGAGGTGACATTTTTGAAAATTTTAATAATAAAAAGAAAAAATATATTTTTAATATTATCATTATTTATCTTAATTATATTAATACTTATTTTTATGTTTAACAAGTCAGAAAATGGTGATGCTGATATTTTCAATCCTATTCCAACAAACAAAGATTCTCTGGTAGACTTAACCGGTGATGGAGTTGATGATAAAATTAGAGTAATATCTAATAAAAATACTATTGACATAGAAATCGAATCTAGAGAAAGACGATATTTACTAAGTAAATTATGTAATAATGTATTAGTAGATAATATATCCAGTTGGCCTATAAAAATTTATATAGTTAATGTTTCTAGAAACAATAGATATGAACTATTAGTTCAAGGATGTAAAAACGGGAAGCCTATATCCTATTTATTTGGATGGAGAGATGGCTCTTTCACCATCTTAAATGAAAGCAACTATAATATTAGCGGTATTCTTGATTCAAATGGATTGAAAACTCCACAATTTATTGTATTAAACTCCTCTGATGTTCAATCATCAACTCATTCTTATATGTTTCAAGATGTTGAAAAAATAGATATCACTAATAAAAATATCATATTGCCTAAAATTGATAATATTTTTTCTTTTATAAATTTAATTGAAACAACATATGAACTTGATGAACTTCCTAATATTTTTTCTTCTTCAATTTCTAGAGATGATTTAGCTATACTTTGGAGCTTTGGAAAAGATACCTATCAATACAGCTTTGAAGATGGGTTTTTTTATGATAATAAGTTTGATTCTTTTAATAATTTTACATCAATTAGTTGGCGCTTAACATTTGAAAGGTATAATAAAAAAGACCCTAATTCACCAAAGGATGAACTAACAATTATATTAGAATACTCAAAAAACGGTGATGAATTTAAAATTTCCAAAATTTCAAGAGATTAAATTATATTAAAAGGCCGCATTGCTGCGGCCTAAAAGGGGGATGGGGGGGTTGCTAGATAAGATATTACTTCTCTAGCTATTATATAGGAGAATACTTTCTCCGGTACATTATTATTATTACCATTTTTCAATTTAATATACACAATTTTATTTATCTTTAAACATACCTTTTTTATAAAAATCTATTATTTTATCAATAAAGTTAATTCTATCCTCACTCACTATATCCCTTAATGAAAATAATAATTTTAAATTTTCATCATTCCTATTATCGATTTCATTTGTATTTACTTTTATATTCGCAATGTTATCTATATTTGCACACTTCATTGTATCATTTATATGATTGAAATCTAACCCATTCATCACACTATTATTTTTTTGATTCATATGATTAACATTCCCTAAGGAATTCATATCAAACCCATTTTGATTCATACTGCTTATAATATTATTAATATTATTCATATCCATATTTCCTAACATATTCATAAGTTGATTAGGCTCTATTCCAAATGGATTTGGGTTCATTGTATTATTTTCTCTCTGTTTATCTCTATGTCTATGTTTTGACATTAATACTGCTCCTAAACATTAATTTAATTTATTATATGTATTAATTCCTTTTTTGATATAGTTAAAAACATTTTTTTGGAGGCCTTATATGTTTCTATAAGGCCTCCAACAACTATACTAACATCCACACTCTTGCGAACCGCATCCGCAGCCATTTCCACATAATAGAACCAAAAGTATTATTAGTATTGATTTGTTATTAATTAATCCAGCTCCACATGCTATTAGCCAAAATATAAATGGTTGAAAACACTCATTTACTGGGAATCCTAAACAACTATCCCCACAGCTATTAGCACAGCAGCAATCATCTTTTCTCTTCTTTTTTGACATGATAACCGCTCCTTTCAAAAGCTCCCTAATTCATATTAACAGCATCCACCATCTAATCCGTATCCATTACCTCCGCATCCTCCGCAGATAAATAATAATACTAATAAGAATAACCAATTTCCTGATCCACTTCCACAGCTATTTCCGCATCCGCATCCACAGCTAGATTTTTTTGATTTCTTACATCCACATTCACATCCGCATCCACATCCACAGCTATTTCCGCCGCCGAATCCGCCAAATCCAAATCCGCCACCGCAGAATAATAATAATATAATGATCCACCAGATTCCGCCGCCGCCAAATCCGCCGCCGCATCCTCCACCAAATCCGCCACATCCATTACCATAAGCGTATGGTGTTGGTCCACATGATGATACAGGTGGTGGGCAAGAGTTAGCTCCTTGATTACAGTTTAATCCGTTTAGAATGTCATTAATTTCCATGATTTTACCTCCTAAGATTTTTTTATTTGTTTTTCTTTATACTTTATATTATTCTGAGTCTTATTTTTTGACACTAAAAATTTTAATTATTTTTTAAATTATCTTTTAGGACAAAAAAATAGACCTAACATTAATATATGTTAGATCTATAAATTTGCTATTAAATTAATTATTCTTCCTTTGCTATATCTCCAAATAAATTATCAATCAATTGATCTCTGCCTTTTTTGTTTAATGATGAGAAAAAGTATAACTTATCATCACTCCCTAAACTCAACGTCTCTCTAATAATACTTTCACTTTTCCTAATCGTATTATTTGATAATTTATCACTTTTAGTTGCAACAACAATAACATCATAACCAAAGTGCTTTATCCACTCATGCATTATTTTATCATCTTCCGTTGGCTTATGTCTTGAATCTACAAGTAGCACTACTCGCTTTAACTCTTTTCTACCATGTAAATAATTCTCTATTGTTTTACCCCAACTAGCTTTTTCTGCCTTTGATACCTTAGCATATCCATATCCAGGTAAATCAACCAAATAAAAATCTTTATTTATTAAAAAGAAATTTATTAGTTTTGTTTTTCCTGGAGTCTGACTAACTTTTGCAAGATGTCTTCTATTTGTTAATGCATTAATTATAGAACTTTTTCCTACGTTTGATCTTCCAACAAAGGCAACTTCTGCTCTTTCATCTATTGGATATTGATCCTTTTTTACTGCTGATATTATAAATTCTGATTCTTTTATTCTCATTTAAACACTCTCCACTATGGCATTCTCTATAACTTGATCTACATGATTTACAGTTATAATGCTCATTTTTTTTCTTATAGATTTTGGTATGTCTTTAATATCCTTTTCATTATCTTTAGGAATTAATATGGTATCAATCCCAGCTCTAAATGCTGCTAGAGCCTTTTCTTTTAGCCCTCCAATAGCTAACACTCTCCCTGTTATTGTTACTTCTCCAGTCATAGCTATATTTCCTTTAATATGCTTTCCACTCAATGATGAAACAATAGCTGTAACCATTGTAACACCAGCTGATGGACCATCTTTTGGAATAGCACCCTCCGGAACATGAATATGAATATCCTGCTTTTTATAAAACTCTTCATCTATACTAAAATTATCACAATTTGCTCTAACATAAGTATAAGCAGCTTTCGCCGATTCTTGCATTACCTCTCCAAGCTTACCTGTTAACTGAAGTTTTCCATTTCCCTTCATAGCTATAGCCTCCACTGGTAATGTATCTCCGCCATATGAAGTCCATGCTAAACCTGTAACAACTCCTACTTTATTCTCTAAATCATTACAAGAGTAATCAAATAGCTTCTTACCTAATATTTTTTCCAACTGCTTAGAATTTAATGCATAGCTATTTCTTTTCTCTTTTTCTATAATTCTTAAAGTTTTTCTACATAGTTCCTTTAACTTTCTCTCTAGATCTCTCACTCCTGATTCCTTAGTATAGCCATCAATAATTTCCATTATAGTGTTATCACTAATCTTAATCATATTAGAGTCTAAATTAAACTCTTCATATATTCTAGGTATAATATGATTTTTGGCTATATTATACTTTTCATCGTAGGAATATCCACTTAATTGAATAATGTCCATTCTATCTATCAAAGGTGCTGGTATTGTATGTAAACTATTTGCAGTAACAACAAACAAAACCTCTGATAAGTTTATCGGAATCTCCAAATAATTATCCCTAAATGTTTTATTTTGCTCATTATCTAAAACTTCTAATAAAGCATCTGCTGGTTCTCCCTTATAGCTTGTACTAATTTTATCAATTTCATCTAATAAAATTACTGGATTTAAACTCTTGCTATCTTTTAATGCATGAATAAACCTTCCCGGAGTTGCTCCAACATATGTCCTTCTATGCCCTCTTATCTCCGATTCATCTTTCATTCCACCTAATGATACCCTTTGAAAATCTCTATTTAATGCCTCAGCTATTGATTTTCCTATTGATGTTTTACCAACTCCAGGAGGGCCAACTAGACATAGTATATTTGATTTTAAATTTTTACTATATTTTCTTACAGTTAAGTACTCTAATATCCTCTCTTTAACATCATTCATCCCATAATGATTAATATCTAAGCACTTTTCAACCTCACCTAAACTACTTCTTTCATCTTTCAAAATTCCCCATGGCATATCTAGTATCCAGTTTAAATAATTTCTTATACTGTTTCCTTCTGAGGAACTATAGCTTAATCCTTTTAACCTTTGTAACTCTTTATTCATTTTTATCTTTATATCATCATCACAAAGACTATCTGTTATTCTTTCCTCAAACTCTAATAACTCCTCTTCTTCACCTTCACCTAGCTCCTGTTGTAGAACCTTAATCTGCTCTCTAAGATAATACTGCTTTTGATTTTCATCAATCTCTTTATTAACCTTTTGTGCAATATCCTTTTGTAATGTCATAATGGAAATTTCCTTTGACATTACTGTCAATAACAATTCTGCTCTATCCTCGATCCCCTTTTCAAGTAACCCTTGCATTTGTTCATCTTCTACTGCTACTATTGGCGCTATAATATTTATTAATGCAAAGATATCTTCTTCCTCTAACGCACTGATTGCTTGTTTATTTTTCTCTTCTCTTGCAACTTTAATATACATTTGAAATAAGGATTTTATTTCTGAAACATATGCAACTTTATTATTTTCATCTATATAATCATTTTCTTTTCTATTAATTTCTACTACAAATTTTTCTTCTGTTTCTAAGTAGTTAATAATTTCAGCTCTTTCTAGTCCCTTTACTAATACTTTTATACCTTCACTATCTGGAAGCTTTAACATTTGCTTAATTTCACATATTGTTCCAACTTCGTATATATCCTCTTTAGTTGGATCATCTACATTCCCATCTTTTTGTGATGCTAAAAATATATATCCATCGGCATCCATAGCCTCTTTAATAGCCTCTATTGATTTATTTCTTCCTACATCAAAATGAATTACCATATCAGGAAATACAGTTATTCCTCTTAATGGAAGTAAAGGAAGAGTTAATTTATTTTCCATACCTTTCCCTCCTTAAATGTCAAATTAATTAGTCTTAACTAGTATACACATTTAAGAGAACTTTTTCAATCAATCAACTCTTCAAATCTATAAAATATATAATATATTTACTACTTATACAGATATACTTTACTTTATATTCTTAATAAAGTCTTTTATTCAACCATATTTCTTATATAACTTTTTTGAGCACATAAAATATCTGAATTTCTTTCATCTATCAATGCCAACTTTAAAACTTCATCAAATGAGCTGACAGCCCTTATACTTATACCTTTTACTTCTTTCAAAGCATCACTCCAATTTTCATAAGGTATTATAACTACTTCTGCACCACTTCTTTTTGCAGCTTCAATCTTCCCCTTCACACCACCAATAGATTTAATATTTCCTAATAATGTTATTTCACCGGTCATTGCAACTTTATTATTTACATATAACTTTGTAATAGCACTATACATACCCAGGGCTATTGCAGCACCTGCAGATGGTCCATCTACTGGAATTCCTCCTGGAATATTAATATGTACATCATATTTTTTACAATCAATATTATAATTGTTTCTAAGCATAGTTATAACATTTTGAATAGACGAATATACGGTACTTTTTCTTCTAATTCTTCTGTTATTATCCTTTATTTCTTCTTCTTCTACTATACCAGTTACTACAAGTTCTCCTTCTGTCTTAACACTTTCCTTTGCTGTAACTTCTATGCCCATTAACATACCAATTTCTGATCCATATATAGCCAATCCATTTACGATTCCTATTTTAGGTTCACTATTGACTTTATGATCTATTCTCTTATCATATTGGCCATTTTCTACAACCCATTCTATATCTTTAATTATTACTTCATTTCTATTATTCTCCGTTGCAATACCAATACATAACTGTACTAAATTAATTACATCTCTTCCATTCCTACAGTATTGACTTATTAACTTCGAACCACCTTGAGTAATTTTAAACTTAGATTTCTCAATAGCCCCAACTGCTATCTTTTCTATCTCTTCTTCAGATAAAGCTCTAAAAAATATTTCTACGCATCTACTTCTCAATGCGGGTACTATATCCCCTGGTTTTCTTGTAGTTGCACCAATTAATCTAAAATCTGCTGGTAAACCTTTTTCAAAAACCTCTTTAATATATGTGGGCATATTTGTATCCTCTGAACTAAAATAAGAACTATCTAAAAACACTTTTCTATCTTCTAATACCTTCAGTAATTTATTCAATTGAATAGAATGTAATTCTCCTATCTCATCTATAAATAACATTCCTCCATGTGCCTTTGTAACAGCACCTGGCTTTGGTTGCGGTATTCCTGCTATTCCAAGCGAACCTGCACCTTGATATATTGGATCATGTACTGAACCAATTAATGGATCTGCAATACCACGTTCATCATATCTAAGTGTTGTTGCATCAATTTCAATAAATTTAGCAGTTGTTTTAAACGGTGTATAACTCCTATTTTTAGCCTCCTCTAATACTAATCTAGCCGCAGCTGTCTTCCCTACACCCGGTGGCCCATAAATTATTACATGCTGAGGATTTGGACCACATAGTGCAGCCTTCAAAGCTTTTATTCCTTCTTCTTGCCCTATTATCTCATCAAAATTCTTTGGACGACTCTTCTCTGTTAGTGGTTCTGTTAATTTAACCTCCCTCATTCTTATTAATTTATCCATTTCTTTTTTGTTTTCCTTATCAATAACTACAGTTCTTGCCTTACTATTTTTTGTATTCTGATATAATGAATAAATTAATACTACTAATAATGCTATTTGTAAAAAAATAAGTATTTGATTCATGTAATCACCCTTTGTATTATAATCCTTTATTAGTATTATTTACCTAAAAGGTGCTACATATACAGTTATGCAAAAATTTCTATTATAAAATAATTAAAACCTAGTGAATAATTCACTAGGTTTTATATTATGCAGTTTCCATGCCTTTTCTTTTTTTACTCTTCTTAGGCTTAATTAATGCCCTAGTTTCACCCTCTGGTAATTTTATTATCTCAGGCTTACCAATCTTCTTTATAGCATCATCTGTAATTATTACTTTAGATATGCTCTCATCAGTTGGTATGTCAAACATTGTATCAATCATAATCTCTTCAACTATTGCTCTTAATCCTCTTGCACCAGTTTTTCTACTTATAGCTTCACTTGCAATAGCATATAACGCATCTTTAGTAAACTCTAATTCAACATTATCCATTTCAAATAACTTACTATATTGCTTAACTAACGCATTTTTAGGCTCAGATAATATGCTAACTAATGTATCCTTGTCTAATGATTGCAATGTTACAACAATAGGAAGTCTACCTACAAATTCAGGTATTAAACCAAACTTTAATAAATCCCCTGGCATAATATCATTTAATAAAACTCCTAGATCTTTTTCCTCTTTAGACTGGATATCAGCTCCAAATCCAATTGTACTTTTTCTAGTTCTTTTTTCTATAATTCTATCAACACCATCAAATGCTCCACCACAAATAAATAAAATATTTGAAGTATTAATTTGTAAGAACTCTTGATGTGGATGTTTTCTTCCACCTTGTGGTGGTACTGATGCAACTGTTCCTTCAAGTATTTTTAATAATGCTTGCTGAACACCCTCACCTGATACATCTCTTGTTATTGATGGATTTTCAGATTTTCTTGCAATCTTATCTATTTCATCAATATATATAATACCTTTTTCGGCTCTTTCAATATCATACTCAGCATTTTGTATTAATTTTAATAATATGTTTTCTACATCTTCCCCTACATAACCCGCTTCTGTTAACGTAGTTGCATCTGCAATAGCAAAAGGTACATTTAACATTCTAGCTAAAGTTTGCGCTAAAAGAGTCTTACCTGAGCCTGTAGGCCCCAATAAAAGGATATTACTTTTTTGTAACTCAACATCATCTTCATTTACATTAGAGTTAATTCTCTTGTAATGATTATATACTGCAACTGCTAGAGATTTTTTAGCCTTATCTTGACCTATTACATAGTTATCTAAGAACTGTTTAATCTCTTGTGGTTTTGGTATCGATGTTGAATCAAATTCTATTGTTTCTTCAAACTCATCTGCAATAATTTCAGAACATAAATCTATACACTCGTCACAGATATACACCCCTGGACCAGCAATCAATCTCTTAACTTGATCCTGATTCTTACCACAGAATGAACACTTAAGCCCTTTTTTATCTTCATACTTAGCCATACATTCACCTCACATAAGTAGTATATTACTTATCATTAACTACTTCATTTTTTGTAATTACTTTATCAATTAACCCATACTCTTGTGCTTCATCAGCTTCCATGAAATAATCTCTTTCAACATCAACCTTTATTTTTTCTAATGGTTGACCTGAGTTTTCGCTTAGAACCTTATTTAACTTTTCTTTAATCTTTAAAATTCTTTTTGCATGTATATCAATATCAGTTGCTTGACCTTGGAAACCACCTAAAGGTTGATGAATCATTATTTCAGCATTTGGTAATGCATATCTCTTCCCTTTTGCTCCTGATGTTAATAAAAATGCACCCATTGATGCTGCTAATCCTACACAAATAGTAGCTACATCTGGCTTTATATAATTCATAGTATCATATATAGCCATACCTGATGTTATTGATCCCCCTGGACTATTTATGTATAAATAAATGTCCTTATCTGGGTCTTCACTCTCTAAAAATAATAACTGTGATACAACTAAGTTAGCTGTAACATCATTTACCTCTCCACTTAGCATTATTATTCTATCTTTTAATAGCCTTGAGAAAATATCATATGATCTTTCTCCTCTACTTGTTTGCTCTACTACCATTGGCACTAAACTCATTTAATTCCCTCCTTTTTTTTACCTATATTAATATAATATATCCAACTTTCTCAATATATATTAATTATACAATGTTTTTTTTACTTTGTTAATTAAATTTATTTGAAATAATTGCCAGAATTACTTCTGGCAATTATTATTTATATTAAATTATTTTTTTATTAACTCAAATGCCTTTGAAATAGCAACATCTTTTTGAACCATTGCTTTTTGGCTATTTAATAACATTTCTGCCATTTTTTCATGTTCACTTGCTGAGTACATTTTAGCAACTTCTAAAGCCTTTGCTTTTAATTCTTCTTCAGTAGCTTCTATATTTTCAGCCTTTATTATTGCTTCTAATACTAAGTCAGCCTTAACTTTTCTATCAGCATTTTCTTTCATGTATTCTCTCATCTTTTCAGCATTGCTTCCAGTGAATTCCATGTATTGCTCTAAAGTTAAACCTTGGTACTTTAATTTCCCTTCTAGGTCTTTTAACATTTGATCAATTTCTTTTTCAACCATAACTGCTGGAATATCCATTTTTGCGTTTTCAATAGCAACAGTTAATAATGCTTCTTCATACTCTCTTTCAGCCTTAGCTTCGTTTGAAGTTTGCATTTTGTTCTTTATATCTGCTCTTAGTTCAGCAATTGTATCGAACTCTGAAACTTCCTTTGCAAATTCATCATCTAATGCTGGAAGTTCTTTAACTCTAATTTCATTTACAGTTACTTCGAACTTAGCTGGTTTTCCATTTAACTCTTCTTTTCCATATGCTTCTGGGAAAGTTACGTTAACTTCTGTAAGAACACCAACTTCTACTCCAACTAATTGCTCTTCAAAGTTATCTATAAATGATTTTGATCCTATTTCTAGTGGATAATCATGACCTTCTCCACCTTCGAAAGCAACACCATCAACAAATCCTTTGAAATCAATAACAGCTATATCTCCGTTAGCTACTACACCTTCAGTTTTTGACTCAACTCTAGCATTTTTTTCTTGCATGCTCTTTAAGTTGTTTTCAATTTCTTCTTCTTTTACTTCTTCAACTTTCTTTTCTACATTAAGTCCTGTGTAAGCCCCTAATTCTACTTCTGGGTAAACAGTAACTTCTGCAGTGTAAACAAACTCTTCACCTTCATTTACTTTAACTATGTTAATTTGTGGGTAATCAACTGGGTTGATTTTATTTTCATCAATTATTGCTGGATATGTTTCTTCTATTAAGTAGTTTATAGCATCATCAAATAATACTTCTACCCCATAATATTTTTTGAACATAGCCATTGGCACTTTTCCTTTTCTAAATCCAGGGATATTGAATCTTCCTTTATTTTTATTAAAAGCCTTATTAAGTGCAGCTGTAAACTTTTCAGCCTCAACCTTTACTTCAAATTTAACAACATTTGTGTCTATTCTTTCCATTTTAGCTTCCATTTTTATTATTCCTCCTAAAACAGTTCTTTCCTTCTTTTTATTAACTAGGTTATTATAACATATAATTCTAATTATTTTCAAATTATATTTTTATTGAACAAAATTTCCTTGAGTATTTAGAATTTTACTTTGACCATCAATCGTTACTTCTAGTCCTTTTTCTGGTATAATATTACCAAAACTAATATCTGCACCCTTTGCACTATATACCCTTGTTTCATTTCCATTTTGAGTGTTATATATCCATACATATTGGGTTGTAACACTCTTTCCTATATAAGGAAGATACGTTACATATGCAATATTATCTTCATCTATGAATTTTGCCCCTTTATGCCAAATATAATCAGGTCTTCCTGAAATAATATTCTCTTTTGTATATTCGACATTTTTAGTTGATATGTAATTTCTCTTTGTTATATTGCTTACTTCTCCATTTATTTTAACTAGGAACATCTCTTGAGATGTGTCTGTAACTAAGATCTTTTCCTTAGATGGACTTACATCAATAGTGTAGCCTTCAATTGGCACTATCTCTTTAAATTTCTTTACACCATCAATTTCTTCATACTCACATTTAAGAGTTACCCCTTCTGAAAGTGCAAACTCTATTTCTAATTTTGGAATTTCCACCTCTGGAACAACCTCTGGAACAACTTCCTCATCAGTTTCAGGAGGCTTTCCACTATCAACCCACGCTTGCAGTTTATCTCTTATTGAAGAGAAATCTATTGGATTTACATTAAAATTAATTGCAAGTGCACCAATTGTAATTAAAACACTTATTAAAAGTATTATCAAATTTCTTCTTCTTTTTTTCATTTTCTTTTCATAGTCTCTACTAAATATACTTGGTTTCCCCACCTGAAGCACACCTCCATATTATTCATATAATGAATTATACATAATTATTAACAAAAATCCTATACATTTATAATAATTATTTAGATTTTTTATTATTTTTACAACACCCTTTGCCATTCTGACAACAACATCCCGTATTTTTCTCATTTTTAACTACATTTTCAGTATAATCTTCATAATCAATAGAATCTTTTAAAAAATTCTCTTTCTTTATCTGTATCATAATGCCTCCTAATATACGTTTATTTCTTATACCATTTTAACTCATTGTACTCATGTAATAAATATAATTTTTAAAATTTCAGTTTTATTTAAGATTTATTTTAAGTAAATTATTCAAACTATTCTATATTTGTGAACAATTTGTAAATAAATAAATTTTCACTTTATTTTTTTTTAAATATAATTTATAATTTAATTAAGATTTTAATTAAATTAAAATTTATTATTAATTAGCCCATACCACTCTATCATAAAGATAGAGATTATATAAACCCCACAATGTTCATTTATTCCCTTTCTTAAATGAACATAACCCTTTAACCTGTACTTACCCGAGTGCAGGTTATTTTTATTACATTAATTAAGCAGTATAAGCAATAATAACCAGCACTCTTAGAATGCTGGTTATTATTATAGTATTTAATTTAATTATTTGCCTTGTCTACTTGACAAAGGATGTGTTATTTAATATACTGCTTAATTACTATTTTATAAATTTCATCGGATCTGTATGCTTTCCATTTATCCTAATTTCAAAATGCAAATGTGGACCTGTACTATTACCTGTAGAACCCATCTTTGCAATAGTTTGTCCCCTCTGAACCTTCTGCCCCTTTGTTACTGAAAGAGAACTATTATGAGCATATAGTGTTTGATATCCGCCACCATGATCAATTATTATAGTCTTTCCATAACCATTCATAGTTCTAGCCTCTACTACAGTTCCACTTTTTGATGCATATATAGGAGTACCTGTGGAATTTGCAATGTCAATACCTGTATGGAACCCATTAGCCCCAGTTATAGGATGAACTCTTGGTCCATATTTACTAGTTAATGTACCAGAGGTTGGTCTTAAGAAACTTTCTCCTGATGTATCTTCTCCACTACCTCCTCCTATATTTCCAAAAATGTTATCTATCTCATCTTGTAATTCTTTGTTGAAGTCATTTAAATCACCTATTTTATCTTGAAGCTCTTTTTCTTCCTTTGATAAATTCTTTACTATTCTATCTTTACTATTTTCTAGTGATGTTAACTGATCCATTTGACTTTGATATAGATTTTTTTCTTTAACAAACTCACCTTGCATATCCTTAAGTTCATGTTGTTTGCTCACAACGCTCTTTTTTTCTTCTTCTAGACTTGCAATTTGATCTTCTAGACTTTTTTGTTCCTTTTCTAAATCATCTCTAATCTTCTCAATATCTTCTAGTATAACATTATCCATATTAATTAATTTATTAATATTAAATACATTAGACACTAAATCTGTGAAGCTTGTACTGTTAAATATTATGTAGATGAATTGACTGCTCATATCCATTTTATAATAGCCCCTCAATCTCTCACCTAACATTTTTTCTCTTTCTTTTGCTTCTTCTTTTTTTTCTAGAATCTTATTCTGTTTACTCTCTATTTCCTTATCCATTTTGTTTACTTTAGCCTCAATATCATCAATACTTTTTTGAAGCTCATTTATCATACTCTGAAAGTCATTAACTTTTTTTGATGAAGCATTTAATTCTTTTTCTTTTTGTTGTACTTGACTTAATAGCTTATCAAGTTCCTTTTGTGCTTCACTCTTTTTCTTATTTACATCATCTTTTTCTTTTTCTAATGCATTTATTTTATCATTATTATTATTAATTTGATCTTGCAACGACCCTGTTGCATTAGCAACTCTAACATTAAATAAAATACACGTAATTAATGTTAATGCTATTAATTTAAACTTGAATTTCATAATTCCTCCTAAAGCAAATTAAATTTATAAAGAAAAGTTTTCAACATTATCTATTACCCACTTATTTTTTTCATAAACTAACTTAGTAAAGAACTTTTTATTTTTTTCTTCTTTTCCTAATCCAAATAACTCTTTTGAAACAGTATAATCTACCTCTGCAACAATTGTTGCTTTATATTTATTATCTTCATATGTATAAACACTATTTTCCTGCTTAATATCCAATTTCACAAAATCATATTTGTTCTTTAGAATAAAATAATTTTTCTTCAATATGTTGTATATCTTGTTTGTAGCATCTTCACTTGAATTCTTAATTAGTGACTTTTCTTCCTCATTTAATGATAAGAAAACACTTTGATAGAACTCTTCAACAACTTTATTTATATCTAATATCAATTTTTCATTAGCTATATTTAAATTAATTTTTACATCTTTAAGTTCACTAATTATATACTCATCACTGTTAATTTTACCCCAAGGAAACTCTTTTTCTATAGATATACTAACACTACCATCCTGTGGAAATGGTCCAATATCTACAAAATTAACTACTTTCATATTGCTATTTTTTTTATTTATATATACATCCGCATCTTTAAATTGAGAATCAATTGTTATGTTGTTAGCTTTAAAAGACAAGTCAATAATTTCATCTTTTTCCACTACAATATCCTTATTTTCAATTACATCTCCATAATCGCTACTTAATACACCTTTTATAGAATATAACCCAGGAATTATCCCACGAATTGTTTCTCCAGGTGATACTTGTTCCTTATCATTTATATATATAGTTCCTTCTTTATAATTACTATCAATTCTTATATTGTATCTTTTTAAAGTTATATAACAATCTTCACCTAATATTTTTTCCTCAGTATTTATTAACATGTGAGATGATTCCCCATCATCTTTAAGTTCCTTCATTAGGAATAATACTTTATCAGCATTCCCTCTATATAGCTCGATTAATGGAGCCAACTCTCCCCTTTTCGGCTTCTTCCCATTAATTCTTACTATACTTCTTAATTCGCCCTCATTACTATCTTTCAATGATCTTTCAAGTTTATTGTATACTTGTGATTTTGACATAGTTAAGTTTCCTATAAAGTATCCACCCATCATCATTATAGTTAAAGCTATAATGATAAAAGATATTTTTCTCTTGGATATAAGCTCCTTAAAACTCTTATTCTTAATATCATTTATATACTCATCAACATAAAGTTTAATTTTATTTGTATATTCTAGTAACTTATCCTTTAGTTCCACGAAACATACCTCCTAAAAATTAGTCTTCTAATATGTCTATCATCCATTTTTTACACCCAGTGCACATATAAACTCTAATTACAAATAAAGTTAATTTCTCTCTATCTATGCTACTATCTTGTTCAACCTCTTGCATTAATACAAACTCATCTTCTTCATTTAAAAATCCATTTACTTGAATTAAGTAATTCATCTTTGTTGTACTGCAACAATCATTTAGATCTACACATTGAACCTCCTCATAATCTAACTCGTCACATAAATCTTGCATTACTGGAATTATATCATCATATTCATTTATATCATCTTGAAATTCCTCTTCAAAAAAAACTAAGTCTCTTACTTTAAATAATTCTTTCATAACTAACTCCTTATTTCTACTTTAATATACTTTTTACATATATATTATAACATAAATATTTTTTATTGAACATTTCATGATATGATATAATTATTAGATTTTTATGAGAGGTGAATATTTATGTTATTTGATTGTCATATGCATTCTGAATTTTCATCAGATAGTGAAATGAAGCTTTCCAATGCAATAGAAAAAGCCAAGGATCTCAAAATTGGTATTATATTAACTGAACATACCGATTTTAACTATCCTGATCCGAACTTATTCAGACTTAATGCTACTGAATACTTTAAAGCATATTCAAAATTTAGGAATAATAGCTTATTGCTAGGTGTAGAAATTGGTCTTAGTCAAACAATACATGATCAAAACTCAAACCTAATTAATTCCTTTGATTTTGATTTTGTTATAGGTTCTATGCATAGCATCTTTGATAAGGATATTTATAAAGTCTTTAGAGAAAATCCTATCCCTAAAAATGAGTTTTATAAACTATACTTTAAAGATACCTATGAATGTATTAAAAATTTTGATAACTTTGACTCACTAGGTCATATTGATTATCCTTGCAGATACCTTCCATTTGAGGATAAAGAAATTCACTATGAGGATTTCAGAACAGAAATTGATGATATTTTAAATCTTCTAATTTCTAAAAATAAGGTGCTAGAGCTTAATTCAGCTAGACTTGGTGTTCAAGCTTCTTATGATGCATTACTTAAGATATATTCACGTTACCATGAGCTAGGCGGAAAATATGTTACTTTAGGATCTGATGCACACACACCCTTACAAATTGGAAGAAACTTCGATAAAGCATTAATCTTTTTAAAAGAAGCAAACCTTAAACCTATATACTTTAAAAATAGAAAACCTATATTAATATAAAATAAAAAGGTGCTCCATAAAGCACCTTTTTATTTTATATTGATTCCTTAATTTTTCTTAAAGTATATTCAAAGCAAGCCTCTAAATTATTATTATTCTTACCTGCACCTTGTGCTAGGTTTTGACTTCCTCCACCTTTTCCATCTATTAATGTAATAGAATCTTTTAATAAATCTCCCATTTTAATATTTTTCACATTTTTAGATGAAGTAAATATTACGTTAACTTTATCCTCATTTATAGTTGCTAATAAGGCTACAATATTTTCATTATTAGTTAACTTAGTTGCTATATTACTAAGCTCCTTAGGAGATACTTTATTGTATACTTTATTTATCAATACATATCCCTTATGGGCTTCTCCCTCTGTTATTATATCCTTCATTTTATACTCAACTAACTCATTAGACATATTTTTATTTTCATTTAATAATTCTCTAATTTGATTTTTTAAGTTACTAATAGATAAAAGTGCCTCTTCTTCACCACAACTTAATTCTCTACACATTTTTTTTGAAAACTCATCTCTATTTATATAATCTTCAAAGGCCCTTGAACCAGATAAATATTCTATTCTTGTTGCATTTTTATGTTTTTCCCATCTCTTAATTTTAATTAAACTAAGCTCTAAGGTTGATGCCGGGTGTAATCCACAACAAGCATTTAAATCAAAGTCACCTATTTTTACTATTCTTATCTCTTCCTCAGTAGTTGGCAAATCTCTTCTTAGTTTTAATTTTTTCAACTCTACCCATGTAGGTACAAAATTATCCACTATGATATTTTCCATTATTATTTCATTTGCAAGTTGCTCAACTTCTTTAATTTGTTCTTCAGTTAAAAAACCTGCAATATCAACAGTACATGCTTCTCTTCCTAAATGAAAACTTTGAGTATTTGCATTAAATAACTTAAAGAAGCAACCTGATAAAACATGTTGGGCTAAATGCTGTTGCATCCCATCGAATCTAGCCTTCCAATTTATTTCACATTTTAATCTCTTCAACTTTTTAGGTTTATTTTTAACTACATGATATACTATTCCTTTTTTTTCATATATCTCTATAATTTCTTCACCTTCAATTGTTCCCTTATCACAATGCTGCCCTCCCCCTCCTGGGAAAAATGCTGTTTGTACTAAAACCACATGAAATCCATCATTCTTTTCTTCTATTATCTCTATATCACTTGTGAATTCTCTTTGATATTTATTTTCATAGTATAACTTTTCCATTTATCTCTCCTTAAGTATCAGTAAATTATGTACATTATTATACCTCTAATTTAATTTTATGAACAGTAGAGCAAAAAAAAAGTAGGATTTTTAAACCCTACCCATTTTTAAACATTATCTATTTCTTTTCTTTCACCCTTAAAATTATTAATCTTATTGCTTCTTTTAGTTAGCTCTTCTGAAATATCATCCATTGTTATATCTAACTCTCCCATTAAAACCATTAGGTGGTATACTAAATCACATATTTCGCTAACTTGTTCATCCTTATTATCACCTTTCATTGAAGCAATAACAACCTCTGAACATTCTTCTCCTACTTTTTTTAATATTTTTTCTTTACCTTTTAAAAATAAATAAGAAGTATACGACCCCTCATCTCCACCTTTTTTTCTCTCAAGTATAGTATTATATAATTCTTCTAATACACTTTTCATGTAATAACTCCCCCTTTTTTATTCAATTACATTAAAAAAACAACTTCTTTTTCCAGTATGACAAGCTGGCCCCTTTGATTCTACAAGAAATAATATAGTATCATTATCACAATCCACCCTAATCTCCTTTATGAACTGTACATTACCTGAAGTTCCACCCTTATGCCATAGTTCTTTTCTACTTCTTGAATAAAACCATGTTTCTTTTGTTTCAATTGACTTATTGAAACTTTCTTCATTCACATATGCCATCATTAAAACTTCTTTTGAATAAATATCCTGAACAATTGCTGGTATTAGCCCATTACATTTTTTAAAATCCAATTCTATCTTCATAATTATCCTCTCACCGCAATATCATTAGCTCTAAGATATTTTTTAACATCCTCAACCTTAAGTTCACCAAAATGAAATAAGGAAGCTGCAAGTGCTGCATCTGCTATATCATCATCTAACACCTGTAAGAAATGCTCTAAAGCTCCACATCCTCCTGATGCTATTATAGGTACATTCGTAACATTCCTAATAGCCTTAGTCATTTTTAAATCAAAGCCTTTCTTTGTCCCATCAGCGTCCATAGATGTTAATAATATCTCTCCTGCCCCTAGCTTAGTTGCTTCTTCGACCCATTCTATTAAATCTATTCCTGTATCTATTCTTCCACCATTAATTACAACATTCCATCCAGTTCCATCCGCTCTCATCCTGCCATCAGCTGCTAAAACAATGCATTGAGAACCAAAATAAAATGCCCCTTCTCTTATTAACTCTTTATTTCTAACTGCTGCTGAATTCAAGCTAACCTTATCTGCTCCAGCTCTTAGTATTTTTTTTATATCTTCCACACTAGTCAATCCACCACCTACTGTAAATGGTATAAATACCTCTTCAGCAACCCTAGATACAACTTGTTCCATTATTCCTCTTTTTTCATAAGATGCAGTTATATCTAAAAACACCAATTCATCTGCACCCTGTTCATTATATTGTTTTGCTAAATCAACTGGATTTCCAACCTCCTTAAGCCCAACAAAATTAACGCCTTTTACAACCTTACCCTCTCTAACATCTAGACACGGGATTATTCTTTTTGTGTGCATGCTATTGCCTCCTCCAATGAAAGTAAACCAGAATAAATTGCCTTTCCAGTTATTGCTCCATACACATTAATTTCTAATAATTTTTCAATATCAGATATATCCTTAACACCGCCTGATGCTGTTATATCAATATCAACCTCTTCTTTTAAAGTCTTTAACATATCAACATTAACCCCTTGAAGTGTTCCATCCTTAGAAATATCTGTTACTATAACATTCTTTACACCTAACTCTTTTAATTCTTTTATAAAATCTATATAATATAATTCACTTCCTTCTAGCCATCCTCTGCCATAGGCATATCCATTTAAGCAATCTACCCCAACAGCTATTTTATCTCCATATAACTCTATAGCGTCCTTTAGTAATTGCTTATCTTCTATTGCTGATGTTCCAAGTATCACTCTACTTACTCCACCATCAATTAGTTCCTTTATTGTATCCAGGCTTCTTATACCTCCACCAACTTCAATTGGCGTTTTAAGTTCCTTACACAATTTAAGAATTATATCTTTATTAACAACTCTACCTACCTTTGCACCATCTAAATCTACTATATGGATATACTCTGACCCTAAACTTTCAAATTTCTTTGCTGTTTCAAATATATCATCAGCTACAACCTCTTTTTTTGAATAATCCCCTTTATAAAGTCTAACTGCTTCTCCATTAATTATATCAATTGCTGGTATTATAATCATTTAACCATCTCTCCAAATCTCTTTAATATCTCTAATCCTACATCCCCACTTTTTTCTGGATGAAATTGAGCCCCCAATATATTGTCTCTCCCTACCAAAGCAGGAATCTTATAGTCTCCATACTCAGCATAGTTTATAAGTTCTTCATTTTTATAATTACTTGCAATATATGAATGCACAAAATATACATATAAACTTTCATTTATTCCATATGTTAGCTTATTACCAACACCCATTAATAAATTCCACCCTATATGAGGAATTCTTATATCTGTTCCCTTCATTTTTATAACATCACCTTTTAATAATGCTAATCCCTCACACTCTTCGCCTTCAAACCCTTTTTCATAAAGCAACTGCATTCCAAGACATATTCCTAACAAAGGTGTACCTGCTTTAGCTACATCAATAATTATTTTATCTAGAGAATTCTTCTTTAAATTTTTCATTGCATCCTTAAAAGCTCCAACACCTGGTAAAACAACCCCATTTGCTTCTAATATTTTATTGTGATCACTTGTTATTTCGCTTTCTAAACCAATAAAATCTAATGCATTTTTTACACTTTTTAAATTCCCCATTCCATAATCAATTATTGCAATCACCTATATCACTCCCTTAGTTGATGGTAACTCATCATTTATTATCTCTATAGCATCCTTTAAGGCTCTTCCTAAAGCCTTAAACATCCCTTCTATTTTATGATGATCATTTTCACCATAAATAATATTAGCATGAAGAGTTATTCCTGCATTAAAAGCAAAAGCTCTAAAGAACTCCTTTACCATCTCCGTTGAAAAATCACCAATGTTCTCCCTTTTAAACTCTCCATTAAAAACCAAATAACTTCTTCCACTTATATCTAAAGAAATTTGACATAAAGCTTCATCCATTGGAACATATACTGTTCCATATCTTTTTATGCCTTTTTTATCTCCAAGGGCGTCTAAAAACACCTTACCTAATGCTATTCCTACATCCTCCACTAAATGATGATCACAAACCTCTAAGTCACCGACTGCATTAATATTAATGTTAAAGCCTCCATGAAATGAAAGAAGATTTAACATATGATCAAAAAAGCCTACACCTGTGTTTATCTTGCTATCATTTTTTTTATCTAAATCTATTTCTATAGCTATATCAGTTTCCTTTGTTTTTCTGGTTAATGATGCCACCCTTTTATTTTTCATCATATACAAACCCCTCTCTTAAAACATTAACTACTTTTTTGTTTTGCATATCTGAACCAACTGTTATTCTAAAGCTATCATCATTTACAAAATTTCTTATTATAATCCCATTATCTTTTAATGATCTTATAAGTATATTTTTATATGGTGTTCTCCCAAAAATATAATTCCCCTTTGAACTATAAAACTTAATCTCTAAAGCCGCTTCCTTCTCAATCTTTTTTAACTCTTCATATAATTTTTCTCTGTTTTCTATAATAGCTTTACTATTTTCTAATACCCTAGTAGGTTCCTTTAGCATTTCAACTGCAATAATTTGAGATAAAGTTGATATATTATATGGAACCTTATAGCTATTCAATTTTGCAATATTTTCTTTACATGAAATTAAAAATCCAACTCTTAAAGCAGCTAATCCCCACGCCTTTGATAATGTTCTTGTTACAAATAGATTTTTATACTTGTTTATAAGTGAAATTGAACTTACTCCATTAAATTCAAAATACGCCTCATCTATTACCACCTTAATCTCCTTAAAATAAGTTAACATCTTCTTTATCTCCGCTATCTCCAATGCATAACCAGTTGGATTATTAGGATTAGACAATATTACCATATCAACTTTTTCTTCCAATCCCTTTTCAATAAAGTCTTCTACTTTATAACTACCATCCTCATTACAATCTAATTTTATTGCTTTCGCTCCATATAATGAAGAATAGAAATCATACATTGAAAAATCTGGATTCAATGCTAATACCTTTTTATCTTTTCCTAAGCAAGCACCCATAATTAAAGAAATCATCTCATCTGACCCATTTCCTGCTATGATATTATTAGCTGAAACCCCTGCATACTCCCCGTAACACTCTCTTAAAGTTTTCATATCATCATCAGGATATCTATTTAAGTCTATTCTATCTAATTTCATAATTATTTTCTTTTGGTCTTCTTTATTTGTATCGAAATAACTTTCATTTCCATTTAATTTTATCTCTGCTGTTTCATTTAAATTTAAATACGCATTAACTCCCTTCATTACTCCAACCTCACTTTTACAGAATTTGCATGAGCAGTAAGTCCTTCCTTCTCGGCTATATTTATTATTTTTTCTCCATCCTTAATTAGTGCTTCCTTTGAATAATAAATGAAGGATGATTTCTTTATAAAACTATCTACTGATAATGGTGAAAAAAATCTTGCCGTTCCATTTGTGGGAAGGACATGATTTGTTCCCCCAAAATAGTCTCCAACAGGTTCCGGAGTATTTTCTCCTAAAAATACTGATCCAGCATTTTTCACCTTATCTAATGCTTCCATAGGATTTTTTATACATAACTCTAAGTGTTCTGGTGCTATTAAATTACTTAATTCTATACACTCATCAATAGATTTACAAACTATACTTTTCCCATATCTATTAAGTGATGTTTCGATTATTTCCTTTCTTGATAAGGTTTGTACTTGCCTTATTAACTCCTTATTAACTCTTTCACATAAACTCATACTTGTAGTTAATAAAATTGATGATGCTAACGGATCATGCTCACCTTGAGACATTAAATCTGCAGCAATATATTTTGGATTACTATCTTCATCTGCTATAATTAAAATTTCACTTGGTCCTGCAATCATATCTATATCAACTTTTCCAAATACACATTTTTTAGCTAAGGCAACATATATATTTCCAGGTCCTACAATTTTATCTACCTTATCTATTGTTTCAGTTCCGTATGCTAAAGCTCCTATAGCTTGTGCTCCACCAATTTTATATACTTTATCAACTCCTGCAATCTTAGCAGCCATTGCTATATATTTATTTATTTTCCCCTCCTTAGTTGGAGGTGTTACCATTATAACCTCTTCCACACCTGCAACCTTAGCTGGTATTACGTTCATTAATACTGATGATGGATAAGCTGCTGTCCCTCCTGGAACATATACCCCTACTTTTGATAATGGTATAACTCTTTGACCTAAATAAGCTCCATTTTCTTTAGTAATAATGTATCCTCTTTGAGTCTGTAACTTATGATAAGCCTCTATATTTTCCTTAGCCTCATTCATTGCATTAATAAAATCTTCTTCAACACCTACAATAGCCTGACTTAATTCCTCTTCAGTAACTAAAAAATTTTCTATGTCTACCCCATCAAATTTCTTACTGTATTCCTTTAATGCTTTATCTCCGTTGTCCTTAATATTTGATAATATTAGTTGTACATTTTTTAGTATCTCATCATTATCAGAGTCTTCTCTATTGCTCAATTCTTTTAAAATTATTTTCTTGTTTTCCTCAGTATAATCATATATTTTCATCATGAATAAACAGCCCCCTTTTTACTCAATACATTTTTTTAAGTTATTTAGAAATTCCCCAATTTCTTTTTGCTTTAGCTTAAAGCTTGCTTTATTGACAATCACCCTTGCACTTATATCACATATTTCATCTAGTACAATTAGTCCATTCTCCTTTAAGGTTGTACCAGTTTCCATTATATCTACAATGCCATCACATAACCCCAATATTGGTGCAAGCTCTACAGACCCTTCAATTTTTATAAGTTCAACATCCATTCCTTTACTTTTAAAATAATTCTTTGCAACGGTTGGATACTTACTTCCAATTTTTATATGCCCTATTTTTTCAAACAATCCTATCTCAGGCAATGATGCAACTATAAACTTACACTTTCCTAACTTTAAGTCCAAAACTTCATAATAGTTATTGTCACTTTCTAATAAAGTATCTTTTCCTACAACTCCTATATCAGCAACTCCATGCTCTACATATGTTATTGCATCTGCGCCCTTTACTAAAAAATATTTCAAATCTGCCTTAGTATCATTAAATACTAATTTTCTCCCCTTATCCTTAAGCTCATCTGTTCCATAATTAGCTTCATCTAGTATTTTAACAACGTCTTTTTCTAGTCTTCCTTTTGTTAATGCAATACTTATTCCCATTAGATTACACTCCCTTCTATAATTTTTTTAAAATCACTATTTTTTCCTGACTTCTTAGGGTATTACTTAATTTTAATATTTCTAAAAAGTCCTCCTCTTTATACTCAAGTGTAACTATCTCTTCTTCATCTTCATCAGTAACCAAATTAACTAAACCATCAATATTTAAAGAGAATCCAACAGCTTTCATGTCCCTACCAAAGCCTTCCAATAAGTTATCATATCTTCCACCTCTTAGAACCTTGTCACCAACACCTTCTACATATCCCTTAAATATTAAACCAGTGTAATAATTTTGCCCTGGTACCATACCTAAATCTAATGATACATGTTTATCATATCCTAACTCTTTCAATATGATAAACACATTTTTTATTTCATTTATAACTTCTTTTAATTCATTGTTAGTCGAAATTCTTAATGCTTCATTTAATATATCTTCTCCACCAAACAACCATGGCAATCTCTTAAGAAAATAGCTTGTATCATCATCCAAATTTAGTTCAACCAAATAATCCTCTAATTCTTTTAATCTTTTATCCTCAATCAAGCATGCTAGCTTTTCTCTACTATTTTCACTAATTACTTTTCCTGATAAAGCTGAATTAAATATATTTATATCCCCAATTTCTATTTTAAAATCATTTAAATTTAACTTCTTCATTGTTTCAAGTGCTATTAATAAAACCTCTAAATTCGATTCCTTTTCATCAGCGCCTAAAAGTTCTATACCACAATCAGTAAACTCGTTTCTTTTTCCCCCTAAGCTTTCATGAACCCTATAAACATTAGCTGTGTACTTTAATCTTAACGGAGCTTGTACATCCTTAAGCTTGGTACCAACCACTCTAGCTATTGGAACTGTCATATCTCCTCTCATTACTAATATTCTTCCTTGAGCATCAAAAAACTTATATAATTTCTCTTCTTTAACGTTCCTACCATTAGTTAAAAAAGTAGTATAGTACTCTATGCTTGGTGTTATTATTTCATCATATCCCCACTTATCAATAACTGAATTTACCTTTTCTATTATACATTTTTTTCTATTACATTCTCTAAACAATAAATCTCTCATACCTTCTGGTAAAATATTTTTTTCCATAACAATACCCCCCTTTTTTGTTTTATCGCTTTATCACACTAAATCGTTACTAATATAATATTTTAATTCCCTCATTTTGTCAATAGATACATATAAATAAATTTTTCCTTTATTTTGGATGTATAGTTTATAAAAAAAGAAGGCTCCCCCTAAATCTGAAACCTTCTTTTGTTACTCTTATTAACTTTTAGCTAATTTTTCAATATTTTCTTCTGTTAATCTATACACTGTCCATTCACTCATTGGAATAGCCCCTAATCCTTTATAAAAATTAATTGACGGTTCATTCCAATCTAAACAGCTCCACTCCATTCTTTTGCATCCTTTCTCATATGCAATTTTACCTAGAGTTCTAAATATTTCTTTTCCTATTCCTCTTCCTCTATATTCAGGCTTTATATAAATATCCTCTAAATAAAACCCTGCTTTTCCGATGAATGTTGAAAAATTAAAGAAATATAATGCATACCCTATCGGTTCTCCATTAAACTCTCCTATTAAAACTTCTGCTTCTTTTTTTTCAAAAATAGATTCACAAATGCTTTCTTCAGTTGCTACAACTTCATCTAACATTTTTTCATATACTGCTATTTCTTTAATTAATGCAAGAATTAATTGTGAATCTTCCTTAACTGTAGTCCTTAATTTAAATCCTTCAATATTTGTATCAATATATTTCATATTGATGCCCCCCTTTTTACCATTTGTATATATTTTAATAGAACTTTACAAGTTCTGTTTCATCAATTGCCTTTTGAACTAATGCATCTATATCTAATACTTCTTCTGATTTCTTCATAGCATCTAATCTAGGTTTTGTTTTTGGATGCTTTGGTACAAATATTGTACAACAATCTTCATATGGAAGAATTGATGTTTCATATGTTCCAATTTCTCTTGCTATATCCATTATATCCCCTTTATCCATAGCAATCAATGGTCTAAATACCGGTCTATCTGCACAATCAGTACTTACAATTAATCCTTCCATTGTTTGGGATGCTACCTGTCCTATACTTTCACCTGATGCTACTGATTGTATTCCATATTTCTCTGCTAAAGCACAGGCAACTCTCATCATAAATCTTCTCATAAGTATTGTTAATTCATCTTCTTTACATTTATCTATTATTTCCATTTGTATATCTGTAAATGGAACTATGTGTAAATTAACTTGTTCTGTATACTGACTTAATATGTTAGCTAATTCTTTAACCTTATCCTTAGCTCTCTCTGATGTATATGGGTGTGAATGATAATATACGCAATGTAGTTCCACACCTCTTCTAGCCATTAAATATCCTGCAACTGGTGAATCTATTCCTCCTGATAACATAAGCATTGTGCTTCCATTTATACCATAAGGTAACCCACCTACAGCCTTAATCTTATCCTTATTTGTCCAAACATATGCATGTTCTCTAATCTCAATATTTAATATACATTCAGGATTATTAACATCTACTTCTATTTCTCCATTTAAGTGATGTAATACATATCCTCCAACTTCTCTTGAAACCTCTAACGAGTTTTTAGGGAATACCTTATTAGCTCTATTAGTAATTACCTTAAATGTCTTACCACCATGTTCTTTTACTTTCTTAAGTGCCTCTTCTTTAATTCCTTGATACTCTCTATCAAGTCTTGTTACAACACATATTTCTGCTATTCCAAATACTTTTCTTGCTCTCTCTACAGCCTCTTCAATGTTATCAACATCAATGAAATATCTATTTTGATCTACAATAATTTCAAATTCTAACCCTTTTAGCTTCTTAGCAATATTATCTCTTAATTTTTTTTCAAATTTATTTCTATTTAATCCCTTTAAAAAGATTTCTGGTGCATATTTTACTAATATTAATTTTTTCATTATTTTTTTATCCTCCTTAAAAATCCTAATGACTTCTTTAACGTTTCCACTATTATATCAATTTCTTCTTTTGTATTTTGAGTTGAAAATGAAAATCTTACTGCACTCTCAACTTCTGAAGCCTTTTTATTTATAGCTCTAAGCACATGACTTCCTTTTGATATCCTTGTTTTTGATGAACAAGCTGAGCCAGTTGAAACAAAGATATTCTTATCCTCTAATAAATGTAATAGCACTTCTCCTCTTACACCTATAAATGAAACATTTAATATATATGGAGAAAAGTCCTCATTTAATGGTGATGTAATTATTATGTCTTTTATATCATCTTTTAATTTTTGTATCATATATCTTTTCAATTCACAGACATAATCATAATTACTTTCTCTATTTAATGATGCAATTTCAATAGCTTTGCACATTCCCATAACACCCGGTAAATTATGTGTACCTGCTCTTATTCCACCTTCTTGTTCTCCACCTTCAATTAATGAGTTTAATGTAACCCCTTTTCTTATATATACAAATCCAACTCCCTTAGGACCGTGAATTTTATGTGAGCTCCCTGTTAAAATATCTATATTCATTTTCTTAACATCTATAGGAAGCTTACAAAAACTTTGTACCCCATCAACATGGAACTTTGCTCTAGAGGAACATTCTTTTATAGTCTTTCCTATTTCATATAAATCTTGAATTATTCCTATTTCATTATTTACATGCATTATTGATACTAATACCGTATCTTTCCTTATTTTTTCTTTTAATTCTTCTAAATCAATCTTTCCGGTATTATCACCCTGTAATAAAGTTACCTTAGTACCTAAACCTTTTTGAGCCTCTGTAACCTTCAATACTGAACTATGTTCTATGTAAGAAATAATTATATGATGACCTTCTTTAGAAAGCCCTTTTATAACTAAATTATTTCCCTCAGTCCCACCTGAAGTAAAATATATCTCTTCTTTAGATGCATTTATAACTTTCCCAATATTTTCTCTACACTCATTTAATTTCTTTTCACCTTTTATACCAAGCTTATGCAAAGAAGATGGGTTCATATAATATTCTCTCATTCCATAAGAAACCTCATCTATTACTTCTGGCAATATTTTTGTTGTAGCTGCATTATCAAAATATAATTCCATATGCGTCTTCCTTTCTTAATAAACTTAGTATTTTCATTAAAGTTATGTTTCATTCTACCATAAAATACTACATCTTTACTATATTTAATCATTATATTTTTCTAAAATATTATTTACTTAATATTAGTGATTTTTGTAAAAACTTTCTATTATTCTCTTTATTATTTTCTTAAAAGTGATAAAATATATATAATAAAATAAAGAATGGGGCGATTGATATGAGTAAAAATGTAGATATCAAATGGGATGAGCTAGGTTTCAGTTATATTAAAACTGACTTTAGATATGTTTCTCATTGGAAAAACGGTGAATGGGACAATGGAATTTTAACTGAAGATAATATGTTATCTATCAGTGAAGCTTCCACTGCTTTACACTATGGACAACAATGCTTCGAGGGGCTTAAGGCATATAGAACAAAAGATGGTTCTATTCAATTATTCAGACCTGATAGAAATGCTATTAGAATGAATGAATCTTGTGATAAATTATTAATGCCAGAAATCCCTGTAGAAAAGTTTATTGATGCTTGTAAACAAGTTGTAAAGGCTAATGAACATTTTGTACCACCTTATGGAACTGGTGCTACTCTTTATATTAGACCTTTCATTATTGGTGTTGGTGATAATATTGGTGTTAAACCTGCACCTGAATATATATTTAGTGTTTTTTGTGTTCCTGTTGGTCCATATTTTAAGGGTGGTATGATTCCTGTTAACTTTACTATTACTGACTTTGATAGAGCTGCCCCACATGGTACAGGTAAACAAAAAGTTGGTGGTAACTATGCCGCTAGTATGCAACCTCACAAAGATGCTGTTGACCGTGGTTTTGCTGATTGTATTTATTTAGACCCTGCTACACACTCTAAAATTGAAGAGGTTGGTGCCGCTAATTTCTTCGGTATCACTGCTGATAATAAGTATGTTACTCCATCATCACCATCAATACTTGCTAGTATTACTAATATGTCTCTAATGGAAATTGCTGAAAAACATCTAAACCTTGAAATAGTTAGAGGTGATGTTTACATTGATGAAATTGATAAATTTATTGAAGCTGGAGCATGTGGTACAGCTGCTGTTATAACTCCAATAGGAGGAATAGAGTATAAAGATAAATTACATGTATTCCATAGTGAAACCGAAGTAGGTCCAGTTACTAAAAAATTATACGATACGTTATATGGAATTCAATTTGGAGACATAGAAGCTCCTGAAGGTTGGATTGTTACTGTTTAATAATTAAGAAGGTGCATCTCAGCGATACACCTTCTTTTAGCTTTTAAATTTATATTTATTTACTTTGCCATTTTCTAGGGTTGCAAACCCATTATTATAAATATCAATCAAATTCCCTGTATAACTATATTCTTTTTCAGTATTTAAATTAATTACCTTTTTATTTACAGTATCATTCACTATTGTTTTTGAGTTATATGAGTCTAGAAATACATTCTCAGTGCTTACAGGTTCTGAAAGATTAATTTTAGTCCATTTTTCATTATCTATATTACTATCAGAATTTATATTCTTATAAGAAACTCCTATAACTTTTCCTTCATTGTTTAGTTTGTTTACATATAATACATTATTATCATCAATACCTAATAAGCTGTAGGTGCCATCTTCATCCGTTAATATTCTTTTATCTGGTTGAGTAATATAAAAATTATTCTTAGCTGTTTCATATACTAACCTATCTTGTGTTGTAACAATATTTATAGCATTAATTTTATTAGTATTTAAATTTACTTTAGTAACTTCATCATTATTATCTAATCTATAAACAGATGTTATACCATTTTGAGATGCTCTAATATAAATTATCCCAGTTTTTGTTGAAGGAGATATTTGATCGAATTTATTCTTAGAGTTAATACTTGATATGTCAACTTCCTTAATAGCATTAGCATCAACATCTACTGATATCAATTTGTTCGTTTTTGTACTAACATCTTTTCCAATTGCTAAAATTCTGTTTCTATCTGGAAGCCATTGAAATACTTCATATTGTATTTTATTATTCGTATCAATTGATTTTTCTTCTCCATTAGTTGTGTTTATTATTTTCATTTCTTGATTTTCAAAATAACACACGTACTCTCCATTATAAGAGAAGTATATATTTTTAGCATTTTCAGGTATCGGAATATTCGCATCATTTTCTGTTGTATCTTCTTTGATTTCAACTTTTTGAACATCAACATCTGAATTGGTTGAAAAATAGGTTCTATCTAATATAAATAATACTAATGATTGAAGACCTATAGCCAAAACCATCCATATTAATACTATCTTTAAATTTTTCATAACTTAACTCCTTAATCTATCTTACTATAATTGATGATGGAATTGAACGTTCTCCCACATTACTTCCAAGTTTATTAACAACTTTTCCATTTAAATACATAGTAGTAGATTTACCTCCATCTAGGTTAATTGCTGTAACACACTTACAAGTGTTTAATAAAATTTCTTGTAATTCTTTTAAACTTGCACCTGGAGTTGATACTGTTCTTCCTTCTATAACTAATAGAACCATAGCGCCATCAGCCCTTTGCCCTATTGCAGTTCTAGGAGCTATCCCCCATCCTCCATCACCTTTCATAGGCACTGGAGCACCTCCACTAATTAAGGTAGGTCCAAAACTTACTGCTTGAGTGACATTTTGACTTTTTAACTCCTCTACTGAATACATTCCAGAAAGCATTCTTCCTTCCTTTGTCATTGCAAAGACTTCCTTTTTTTCATTAGGCGCAATGTCGTTGTACACAACCTCTCCATTAGACATTATTATCCCTGCTGGAGTACCTCCGTTACCAGACCATGCTGCCGTACTTGATTTATCTTGGAATGCCCCTCCATTTATAGCTGCAACTGCACCTGCTTCCCTAGCCATTTGTGATGTAGTTTGTCCTTCTTTCAATAACTTATTTGTATGAGCTATTTCTATTCTTCTTGGATCTTTAACTACCAAGTAATATCCTTTATATTTATAGTTTTCAAAGGTAAACAGTTCTAAACTATCGTCTCTTTTAGTTGGCAATTCAACCTCTACACTTTCATTTTTATCTACTGGAGATGTTACTTCTCCTCCATTTAATATTTCATCAATCTTTTCTTGGGATAAAAAAGTCGTTGCAAGCCACTGCTTTGACATACTTGTCATTGCTGCACCTACAAAGGTCCTTTTAGCATTTTCAAATGGCCCATATAATAAAATAATTGGTGCCGTTATTAAACAAAAGAAAAATTGAAAAACAAAGAATATCAACACTATTTTCCATCTGTTTTTTTTCTTTTCATTTCCTTTTAGTTTCTTCATACTTTTTTTATCTTCTCTATATTTCATAAACTTCTCCTTAGTATGTTTAAACTTATCTTTTATTATCATTTATTTGCCTCTCACCCATTCTAATTTAGATATCTTTTAAATTATAAAAGATATTTTTACCAATTGTGTTACAAAAGAATTAATTTATTATTAATTTTATTCAACTAACCATTTATTATATTTATACAAA
>JBOFVP010000302.1:0-1290 GCA_051653165.1 Clostridium sp. | reverse complement strand
GTATCGTTGGGTACATATTCAGAATCTATTTTTAAGTTAGATACTCTGAATTGAATAATTTGCTAAGTTAATACTTGCATTTAAATCTCTATCTAATTTAAAACCACAAGAACAGTTATATATTCTATCCTTAAGTTTTAAATCTTTTTTGATAGTTCCACAACAAGAACATTTTTTTGATGAAGGATACATTCTATCAGCTTCTACAAACTCTATTCCAAACTTTTTACATTTATATTGAATTTGCCTTTTAAATTCATATAATGATTGCTCTGCAATAGCTTTTGATAGATGTTTATTCTTCATCATATTTTTGATATTAAGAGTTTCCATTACTATTCGAGATGGTTTGGTTTTCACTATCTCATTTGTACTTTGATGTAAATGGTTCATTCTTATATCAGTAAGTTTTTTATATAAGTTACGAATTAAATTATTCTGTTTTTGGATATTCTTCATATCTTTCAAAGGTGTTTTATAAATAGGTCTTCTATTTTTGGTATATCCTATGGTATTAGCTTCAAGTTTTCTACTTGCTTTACGTTGTTCCCTTCTTAACTTACGTTTAAGTTGTTTAACTCTTTTAATTTTATTAATGTTTTTCTTAAACTCTCCATCTGAACAAACTGCAAGTTGTTTGATACCAACATCTATACCTAAACTTTTATCAGTTAATGTAACTGGTTCAAATTCCACTTCATACCCAACTGATAAAAACCAACTCCTACCATCGAATGATATTCTAGGATTAGAGTATTTTTCACCCTTTTTTAATTTAGGTAAAGCTTGATAAGTTTTAACAACCCCTATCTTTTCACCCCTAAATCCACCTTTAATTTTTTTAAAACTTTCATAATTTACATAAAAACTTATTTTACTTTTTCTTCTGCTTTTGAACTTTGGTTTATTAGCTAATCCCTTAAACCATCTTTCCCTAGCTATATTGGCATCTTTTACCCCTTGTTTCATAACATTACTAGAAACTTCTTTAAGCCAAGTGTGTGTTGTCTTTTTTAAAACATTGTTTATATTTTTTCTAACATCACTTTCTTTAATGCTCTTTGAATTTTCATTATAATATCTTTCACTCTCGGATAAAAAATAATTATATGCCCATCTAGCCACTCCAGCAGATTTCCAAAATAAAATTTCTTGTTCCCTTGTAGGATTTAATTTTATTTTAGTTGATATTATCATTTTCTTGCTCCATTCTTATGAATGTAGTAATACCAACTTTATTAGCATATTTTTCAATGGATATTAACTCCATACATACCACTCCTTTAAATT
>JBOFVP010000301.1:0-25434 GCA_051653165.1 Clostridium sp. | reverse complement strand
GTTAATATATGGGTAAAAATAAAAGGTGCAGATTATTTTGCACCTTTTATTTTTTTAGTTTTGAATATATGTATCTTGGTAAGTCCCAATAGGTGATTTTTAGTATTGTGTACATTATTTTATATATAAGTTTTATTGGGTAATATATTGGAGCTAGCATTATTTTGCATAATAGAAAAGCATCTGCTGAGCTTTCTTTCTTGTATTCGTTCAAGCTTGCATATTTTTTTGTATAGCTTTTTCTTTTATCGAAGTGTGTTACTTCAATTGATCCATCTGCCTTCCTTTTTGTATATGTTTTCATTTGTTATTCTCCTACTGTTTATCTTTTGTTTTGTATTTATAATTATATCATAATATTTATATTTAGTTATACGGTAAAAAATGGCTTAACCATTACAGTAAACCATTTTCTATACCTATATAGTATCCCCATATATGTTTGTTTATGTATATCTGAAGCTGCTTATGCATGCCCTTTTTTTATTCTATGTTATTATTAAATGCCTACACCTAATTTTTTTAGTTTTAATACGCACTCATTAGCAGCAATTCCAACAAATATTCCTGTAGGAATTGAAAGAATAAGCAATATCGGTAAAATAGCCCCTAAAGAAGTATTACTATATAAAATAATACTAGCAGCAACTTGTCCTATATTGTGAAAAACAGAACTAATTATTGATAAACCTATCATTGATTGTTTAGTAAATTTTTTTACTAAAATTATAGATATACTACTAAACAATACTCCACTACCAGATATCCAAAATGTACTACTAAACAGTGTTCCTCTAATTAAGGAACCCAACAAAACTCTAAGAAAATTAACAGCCACCATTTCCCTAGCTGAAAATAATTCCATGGTGATCAATGCAATAATATTAGCTAATCCAAGTTTTGCTCCATAAGGTAACGGAATTGCAATCATACTCTCAAATATATGTAAAGCTATTGCCATTGCCAAAAGTAATGCTAAATAAACCATCTTCTTTGATTTATTCATTTTCTATCACCTTGAAAGATACAGCAATATAATTTGGCAGACAAACTATAGGCATATAGCTTTCTTTATCAATCCATCCAATAGATGAACATAAATGATTAGGACATTCTTCTTCCGTTATCCTTACTTTATTATCCTTTGTCTCTACTATTAATGACCCATATGTTCCTTGTATCTCATACCTTTCATTTTTACTTACATCTATGGTTTTTATTACTTGTTTTAAATGGACAATCTCTACTAAATCACCTTTTGGTTTTAAAATTTTATATCCTAAAAATATAACTACACTTGCTATTAATATAACTAATATTAATTTTATATCCTTCTTACTCATAACTTCATCCTTCTTTTTTATTAATTTTTGTTATATCTATGATTGTTTATATTTTAACATTAATATTAAAAAAATATTATCAGAAACTATTTTTCATATATTCTAATTGAAATTTACTATACATGCTATTTTTAAAGCTACATAAACACATTAATTCTGCATATTTATAATCTTTTATATCCAACTTATAATCCAATACTTTAAAAAGCTTGTCTAAGACTTCTTTATCCTCTATTAACCTATTTAATAAATTTGATGCGATTATGTCAATATTCTTGCAGTACTGCTTATATTTAGGATTACTTTGAGAAATAAACTTATTCACATCACCTCTAAAAAATGAAATAGCTGGTATAATAACCGGCTTATATATATGCTTCCAACGTTCTTGTAAATAAACATTTTCACATATTTCTAAACATTCTTTATAATACATATCTTCATATTTATACAAATCTTCTTCTTTTGCATCTGTTATTTCTTGAAAAATTGAAAATTGTTTTACTGTAACTTCTTTTATTTGTTCTGGTGTTAAACTATAAATTAATTTTTTTAAATTAATTAAATTTGACTGTAATTGAATCTTAAGCTCATTTGTGATTTTATCCCACAAAAAATTATTATAATCACTAAATTCAATATTTGTAAATGGTGCTAAAAGTAATATCGCCACTAATCTACAATCACTACTTGGGAAATGATACTCTATAAGTGTTTCTGCATTAATATTATTTTTAAATACTTTATCTGCAGAAAAAATAAGTTCCTTAGGTTGTGCATTAATTGCCAATCCCTCTATCATATCATAACTAACTTTTAATTGATTTACTTGTTCATAGATATTATTTTTAATATTATTAATTTGTCTATGTATAAAATAGTTAGTCATTGTTGGGTACTGAAATACCTCCTTTATATCACTAATAGGCATTCCCATTTTTCTTAAGTTAACGATTACTTTTAACCTTTGCATATCCTGCTCTGAAAAATCATAGTACCCATTCTGAATATTTTTGCTTGGATCAATTAATTTTTCCTTAATGTAAAAATAAATTGCCTTTTTTCCTAGGCCTGTTGCAGTTAATACATCTTGTAGTTTCATTATTGTCCCCCCCTTAGTAAAAATAATCATACTCTAAGAGGACACTTTTGTACATATAAATTTGTAACTTTGTTAAAAAATATCGAATTTTGTCAGTAATAAATACCCTTTCATCTAATAATATGTATTATATTTCCTTAAAAATACTATACTTGACATTCCTCTTACAGTATTGGATATAATTATTGTGAAATAAAAAACAAGGGGGATTATTATGAAAAGATTTTTATTGTTGGCTTTATCTGCTATTACAATATCTTCTATGGCTGCTTGTACTTCAAGTAAAGGACAAAGCAAAATAGAGGCTAATACTTATACACCTGGTGTATATACTGTAACTACTAATGGAATGGAAGGTGACATAGTTGTTGATGTTACTTTTGATGAAAAATCAATAACAGATATTAAAGTTGTAAGTCACCATGAAACATACGGAATTGGATATGGATTAGACACTACTCCACTTGAGACAATTCCAAAACAAGTACTTGAAAACCAAACTTTATCTATCGATACAGTGACTGGTGCAACTTATTCTTCAGAATTTATTTTAAATGCTATAACTTCAGCCGTAGAAAAAGCTGGTGGAAAACCATCAAATCTTAAAACTGAAGTAAAAAAATCTAAAAAACAAGATGAAACTATCAATGTTGATGTAGTTGTTGTTGGTGGTGGTAGTGCTGGTCTTTCAGCTGCTATTGAAGCTGCTGCAAATGGTGCTGATGTTATGATTCTTGAAAAACAAGGAATTGTTGGTGGAGCTACTACTAGATCTGGTGGTAAATTAATGGCTAACGGTACTGAATTCCAAAAAGAAGAAGGTATGAAAGACTCTAACGAGTTAATGTTTAACTACCTAAAAGAAATCGGTGGAGATTACTTAGATGATGAAAAAATAATGGCATTCGTTGAAAACTCACTTGACACATTTAATTGGATGATGGATATGGGAGTTAAAGTTCAAGATGTTGAGCCAATTCACTCTTCTTTAACACCATGGCGTGTACATAATACTCAAGGTGGTGGCGGTATGACTGACGGACACGGTGGTCAAATTATCGTTCCTATGATGAAGAAGTATAATGAATTAGATGGAGATATTATCTATAATATAACAGCTAATGAATTAATAAAAAATAGTAATAACGAGGTTGTTGGTGTTAAAGGGACTAAGAAAGATGGTAGCGTTGTAACAGTTAACGCTAAATCTGTAATCCTTGCAACAGGTGGTTATGCTTCAAACAGAGAAATGATGGCTCCATATGCTGAATTCGCTGATAAATATAGCACACAAGTTCCTGCTGGAAATGTTGGTGATGGAATAACTATGACAGAAGCAATTGGTGGGCAAATATACCAAAATCCAAGTGTTCAAACTGTATATGTTAACTTCCTATCTGGAGTTGGAATAAATGAAGAATCAGGTCTTATAACTACTAAAGATGGTAAAAGATTTGTTAATGAATATTCTTACCAATATAATGTTGGTGATGCAATGACAAAAGAAAAAAGTCCTTATGGTTGGTACATCGCAACAAGCAATGATCCACATCCAACTGTACAATACGGAATGTCACTTGAAGCTACTCCAAGCGCTTCTTCTATAGAAGAGTTAGCAGCACTTATCGAAGTTGATCCAGCTACTTTAAAAGCTACTGTAGATAGATACAACAAACTTTGTGCCAAAGGAAATGATGAAGATTTCGGTAAACCAAGTGAAAAAATGATACCTATAAAAGGTGAAAAATATTATGCTCTAAAACTTCAACCAGCTGCAACAGTTACTTTCAGTGGTATAGTTACTGATATAGATTCTAAAGTTCTAGATGCTAACAATACTCCAATAAAAGGTTTATACGCTGCTGGAGAAACAGCATTCCCTGGATTATTCGGTACTGAGTATCCTGGTTGTGGTATGGCTATATCTGGTGGTTCTTACTTTGGACGTATTGCTGGTGTAAATGCAGCTAACGACGCTAAATAAAAGCTATTAAATTATTTATCTGATCGCTACCATTGCTAACACTCCTACCTCTACAGGTGGGAGCTAAGCACTGCTACGCGCCTAGATAAGTTCTTCTAAGCATCAGATGATATAATGTTAAAATTCACAAACTCTACCTGATGCTTAGAATCACTTGATAAAAAAAAGGGGCTGTTAAAAAATAAGAAATTATTTTTTAACAGCCCCTTTTTGGTATCCCCAACAGGGATCGAACCTGTATCTGTCCCTTAGGAGGGGACTGTTCTATCCATTGAACTATGAGGACATATTTTTTGATATAAATAATTTTATATCAAAAAATTCCCAATGTCAAACAAAACTAAGCTACTTTCTTAAAAAATTTATGAATATTCAAACTAGATAAAAACTCAAGCAAAGGCCAAGACAAAGCAACAAACCCAGCAGAAATCAATACCTCATTGAAAGTCAACACACTCAAACTAAAAATAGTTCTAGCAAACGGAATAACAAAAGCTAGCCCAATAAGTAAAATCATCGCCGAAACCAAAATAACCTTAAACTTAGTAACAGGCAACGAAACCTTAACTAAAATAACCAAGCTAACCCCAGAAAGCATAAACAAAGCAAGAGTTCTACACTTCTCAACATCCAATCCAAGGAAATAAGAAATCATAAAACTACCAATCGTAAATGCCCCCATAACAATTCCATTAGGCAAACTAGTAGATAAAATCCTATTCAAAAACCCCTTAGAAACCCTATCTTTATTAGGACCAAGAGCCAAGAAGAAAGCAGGAATACCAATAGCACAACTACCAACCAAACTCATTTGAATAGGCAAAATAGGGAAAGGTAACATAGCCACAGCAAACACAAAAGCTAAAATTATTGAATACACAGTTTTAGATAAAAATAACTGAGCAACCCTCTCTAAATTATTAATCTGTCTTCTCCCCTCAGCCACAACCTCAGGCAAAGCACTAAAATTAGACTCAAGTAAAACCAACTGAGCAACAGCCTTAGTAGCATCAGAACCACTAGCCATAGCAATACCACAATCAGCTTCCTTTAAAGCTAACACATCATTAACCCCATCACCAGTCATAGCAACAGTATGACCCTTCTTCTGGAACGCCTTAACAATATGCTTTTTTTGATGAGGAGTAACTCTACCAAAAACGTTATACCTATCAATAACACAAGCAAGTTCATCATCATCAGTAGGTAAAGTCCTAGCATCAACATACCTATCAGCACCCTCAAGCCCAGCCCTCTTAGCCACAGCAGAAACAGTAATAGGATTGTCCCCAGAAATAACCTTTATATTAACCCCTTCCTCCTTGAAATAATTCAAAGTAGCAGGAGCTTCCTCTCTAATAATATCTTCAATTACAATTAAAGCAGCATTAAAAGCCCTTCCATCAAGACCATCAGAAATAGTATTATCATCAAGCTTAGAAAGAAGAAGAACCCTTCTACCAGCACTAGCCTCAGATTCAACTAAATCCCTAACCTCATCATAACTATCCCTAGCCACAATTTCAGGAGCACCTAAAACCCAAACACCATTATCCTTGATCTTAACTCCTCCCCACTTTCTAGAAGAAGAAAATGGTTTCTTTTCAACAACTTCAAGAGAAGACTTTTCCTTATACCCTTCTAAAATAGCCTCTTGAGTAGGATTTTTGCTAGGTAAATTATGAGCGATAGCACTTAAAACATCATCAATCTCACCCTTATCAAAATCTCCAACTTTAACAACATCAACAAGCTTTAAAGCCCCCTCAGTAATAGTTCCAGTCTTATCAAGACAAAGAACATCAACCCTAGCCAAAACCTCAGTTGCAGATAACTCTTGAACCAAAGTTTTATGTTGACCTAACTTTACAATAGCCACAATGAAAGTAGCACTAGTTAAAAGAACTAACCCTTCAGGAACCATACCTATAATACCTGAAACAGTTCCAACTATAGACTCTCTCCACCCAACCTGAGTAAAAAACAATTGAGAAACAGTAAGTAAAATTCCAAGTGGAATGATAATACAAATTAAAACCTTTAATATTTTATTCATAGAGGATTGTAGTTCGGAATTTGTGATTTTAAACACCCTAGCCTCATCAGCCAATTTAGATGTATATGTTTCTGAACCAACCTTAGTAACCTTAAAATATCCTTCTCCAGATACAACAAAGCTACCTGATAAAAGTTCATTATCCTTCTTCTTAAAAATAGGGTCAGCCTCTCCTGTTAACATTGATTCATCAACCTCAAGTTCATCCCCAACAATAAGAACTCCATCAGCTAAAATTTGATCCCCCACACTCAAATAAACGATATCATCCTTTACAATCTCCTCAAGACCAACATCAATAATTTGTCCATCTCGAACAACCCTTCCATGAGCCTTACTTAAAACAGATAGCTTTTCCACTGTTTTTTTTGCCTGTAACTCTTGAACAACCCCAATCAAGCTATTTACTATAATTACTCCAGCAAAAATAGCATTCTTAGGCGATCCTGCAATAATAACAGCTGCTGCTAAAATTAAGTTCAAAGCATTAAACATTGTAAAAAAGTTGCTTCTTAAAATTTGAGAAATTGTTTTTGATGGAGCTTTAGGAATAATATTAACTTCCCCTCGCTCAATTCTCTGTTGTACTTCCCTCATTGTAAGTCCTTTTATCTTATTCAATTGTGTGAGCTTGTCGCTTATTTTTTTATTTCTAGCTTCAACCACATTTAATTCCATTACCCACATCTCCTCACTATATTTCTACTCTACATTATTAGTTTAAAAGATAAATCTTAAGGTACTCTTAAATTTTACACAATTTAAGATAAATTTAAGATAAATAATTTTTTATTACTAACTCTATATCTAAATTATTTACATAAATCCTTTAATTTAAACTTAATTTATAATATACTTTTTATAGAATTTATTTAAGGAGAAACCATATGATTAGAACTATATTTTTCTATGGAACAATTATTTTAAGCTTAATATTTACAGCACCAGCGTTGTTAGTTGTAAAATATTACGATATAACTAAAAATCAAAAAAAACGAGCTGATTTCATTCATAAATTTACTTATAAATGGGCAAAATTTGTTATTAAACTTAGTGGAATGAAACTTAAGGTTTTTGGACAAGATAACGTACCTACAAATGAGACAGTATTATTTGTAGGAAATCATCAAAGCTACTTTGATATACCGCTTTTAATGAACGGTATAGATAAGCCTAAAGGGTTCATAGCTAAAGATGAACTTGGTTCATGGCCTTTAATTAGTACTTGGATGAAACTTATTAGATGCGTATTTATGGATAGGAAAAATCTAAGAAAATCAGCTGAGGCAATTGTTAAAGGAATCAACATATTAAAAGATGGATATTCAATGGTTATTTTCCCTGAAGGAACTAGAGCTAATGGATATGACATGCTTCCTTTTAAAGCTGGTTCATTTAAACTTGCGTTAAAGTCAAAGGTTAAGATAATTCCTGTTACTATTGATGGGTCATTTAAACTTCTAGAAGCAACTGGAAAGTTAAACCCTTGCGAAGTTAACCTATATTTCCATGAAGCAATAGATACTAATAGTCTAAGCAAAGAAGAAATCGAGGAACTTCCATCAAGAGTTCAAGAAATTATAAAATCAAAATTTCCTAGATAAAAGATAATCGCCATGTCCAAAAGGACATGGCGATTATCTTTACACATTCAATTCCTAAGAACTTTCATAAGCTGACTTCCAAACCAACTTATAAAATTATATAAATTATATAAAACACTAAAAATTAATTTAATGCTGGTTCTTTAATAACATTTCTAATCCATTTTCCTGATCTAAGTCTAGATACTTCAAAGAATACCTTAACTACTTCTTCACAACAGATTAAGAAGAATACTGTTTCAACAGCTAGATTTAATGATACAGCTCCAATAAATGCAATAGGAACAGCAAATAGCCATATAGTTCCTAATTGTACTAGCATTGAATATAAGGTATCTCCACCACCTCTAAATACTCCAACAATCATAACAACGTTGTAGAATCTTATAGGGAAGAAAATAGCCATTATTCTAAGTACAGTTAAAGCTGATACATATGTTTCTTGTGAAACGTTAAATGGAGTTAAAATAATAGGTGCAGTAAACCAAACAAGAACACCTAAAATCAATCCAATAATAGGAGACATAACACCCATTTTATTAGAATAATCCTTTGCTTGCTCTTCCTCTCCAGCTCCAATCTTGTTTCCAACAATAATTGCAGCAGCAGAAGCAAGTCCAATACAAATAACCATAAACATATTATTTAATGTAGTTGCAATTTGCATTGTAGCAACAGCACTTGTGCCAATTTGAGCATAGGCAATTGAGAATGCAGTCATTCCAAGAGACCATAATAACTCATTTACAATAACTGATGATGAAGTTTTAAAGTAAGTCTTAATAAACCCACCATCAAACGAAAATAACTCTGAAATAGTTGAAGCCACTATATTTTTCTTTAAGTATACAGCTCCAATAATAAAAATCATCTCAACTCCTCTAGCAATTGTTGTAGCTAAAGCAGCTCCTGGAACCCCCATTGGCTCCATCCCAAGATTTCCAAAAATGAAAACCCAGTTTAAAAATGCATTAAGTAAAACACCTATTAAACTTGCATACATAGGAACTTTAGGTTGTTCTGTACTTCTTAAAACAGAAGAATAAGCCATAGTAAAGTTTGTAAATATAAAACTAACTCCAACTACTCTTAAATACTGCATACCAAGTTCCACAACAATAGGGTCATTTGATAATATATTCATAACAACTTGAGGACAAATTATTGCAATTCCTCCAAAAACAAGGGATGCAATAAACCCAATAGACATATCAAGGCCTAAAACCTTATATATACTTTTTACATCTTTTTTTCCCCAATATTGAGACATAAACACACTTGCACCAGCATTAATACCTGATAAACAAAGCATAAAAATAAAGAAATATTGATTCGCTAATCCAACTGTTGCAATAGCCTCTTCTCCAAGTTTTCCAACCATTAAATTATCAACTAAATTTAATGAAGAAGTTATAAAACTTTGTATTGTTATAGGAAGAGCTAAAGTCAGTAATAGCCTTAAAAATTGCTTATCTTTAAACACATTTTTCATTACTTACCTCCTTAATTTCACTCAAAAAAAAAGAGCATACGGGTAGTATATAGCCGCCCATCTGCTCTGTTAATTTCTATTGAATTTGCATTACTATTCTCTTATATTTATACAAAAAAGTCAACATTAAATTTTAAAAAAATTATTTTACAAAATATTGAATTTTTATATTTATTTGTAACTAATATAATGATATAATATTTTTGTAATATATTCTCATTTAGTGTTTTTAAAAGTCAAAGATGGTCAGATTGAAGATGGAAGAATATTTTTTAATTGAAATCCAAATTTAAAATTGATATTATTATCATAACCTTAAAATTTAAATTTCATGAATTTTTTTTATGCTAATTTTATATTTTTATTTAAAATTGAACACTAAGGAGAGTTTTCTTTATTATGATGCAAAAATTATTAAGCAAACTAAGACAGGCTGTTAAAGATTTTAATCTAATCGAAGATGGTGATAAGATAGCTGTTGGGCTTTCTGGAGGGAAAGATAGCCTTACTTTACTTCATATATTAAAAAGCTATCAACGTTTTTCACCCCAAAAATTTGAATTAATTGCAATTACTTTAAATCCTGGTGGGGTTGACAATACACCATTACATAAACTTTGTGCTTCCCTTAATATAGATTTCCACGAAGTTCAAACAAATATTAAAGAAATTGTCTTTGATATAAGAAAAGAGAAAAATCCATGCTCCCTGTGCGCTAATTTGCGTAGGGGTGCATTAAATGATAGCGCTAAAAAATTTGGTTGTAACAAAGTAGCTCTAGGTCACCATAAAGACGATGCCATTGAAACCTTTATGCTTTCTGTGGCATATGAAGGACGAATTAATTGTTTTTCTCCTAAAAGCTTTATGGATAAAAATGATATAACCCTTATTAGACCTATGGTATACATAGATGAATCTATGATTATACGAGCTGCTAATGAATATAACTACCCTATAATTAAGAATCCATGCCCTGCTGATGGGCACACTAAAAGGCAAGATATCAAGGAGTTAATTAAGACCCTTGATAAAGATATGCCTGGATTCAAAAAGAACCTCTTTGGTTGTCTGACAAATACTGATAATCTATTTGTCTGGGACAAACAAAAAATCAAAAACTCCTAATTTTACAAGGGTAAAAAAAGAAGCTACCACATTTTGTGGTAGCTTCTTTTTCTTATTTACTCATTCATTATTCCTAGCTTATCAAAAATCATAAATGATACACTCATTAAAATTCCAACTACAGTAGCTAGTCCCATCCCTGTTAATTGAACACCAGTATTCCCTATAGCAATTGAAATTTTACTCAATCCTACTATAAATATTACGGATGTCATTATTAAATTTCTACTCTTAGAAAAATCTACTTTTTCTTCTATAAATGTTCTTAACCCTGATGTTGCAATACTTCCAAATAATAATAAGCTTACTCCTCCAAGTACTGGTGTTGGGATTGTCCTAATTAATGCTGATAAGGTTCCTGAAAATGCTAATACAATTGATAATATTGCTGCTCCACAAACCACATAAACACTATAAACCTTAGTTAATGCCATTACCCCTATATTTTCTCCATAGGTTGTTGTTGGTACTGATCCAAACATTCCTGATAATGCTGTAGAGAAACCATCACCCATTAAACTTCTATTTAATCCTGGATCTTCTGATAAATCTTTTCCAACTATGTTACTTGTAACCGCTAGATGTCCTATATGTTCCGCAATTACAACAAATGTTGCAGGTAAAATTGTTATAATCGCATTTATATTAAATTTTGCTATTTCAATATTTGGTGTTGTAAATAAACTTGCCTCTTTAACAGCTGTAAAATCTACAAGACCTGCAAAATAAGCAGCAATATATCCAACTATAACTCCTATTAATATAGGAATAACTTTTAAAAATCCCTTTAATAATAATGAAGATAATATTACAGCTCCTAATGTTATTAAAGATACCATTATCCATGTTGAATTGTTCTCTGGACTGTTTGTCCCTCCAACTGCAAAACCAGCCATATCAGCCGCTGTTCCAGCTAATTCAAGACCAATTATACAAACTATCGCTCCCATTGCTGCTGGTGGAAATATTTTTTTAATCCATGCTGTCCCAAATACTCCAACAGCTCCCCCAACAAGTGCAAAAACCAACCCTGATACTACAAATCCACTTTGAATTTCACTAAAGCTTAACCCCTTATCCATTAATGAAAATACTGGTGCTAAAAATGCAAAGCTTGACCCCAAATATGCAGGTATTTTTCTTTTTGTTACGAATGCATATAATAATGTTCCTATTCCATTGAAAAATAAAACTGTTGCTGGATCTACCTTAAAAAGAATTGGTACTAACACTGATGCTCCAAACATTGCAAACATGTGCTGTAAACTTAAAGGAATTGCCTTTTTAAGAGGTACTTTGTCTTCTATTCCTATTACTCCTACCTCTTCATTTGATTCTAATTTTAATTTTTTATTACTCATAAATAGCTCCCTTCATAGCCTCACTGGACTATACTTAAAGTTTTTCTAACTATATCATGATATAGTTACCTACTTCAATAGAGTTAATAGAAAATTAAATTTGTTATTAAATATTTAATTTTTTAGTAGAAAAGTAGTAGGATTGTAATCTCCTACTACTTTTTATTAATTCTAATCTAATGTTCTTATTCCATCGATTATTGATATATTTTTTATTTTTCTAAGTGGTATCAATATAGATATTAATCCAAGTGTTATTGCCCCCATAAACGCCACAATTATTTCTCCAAATGGTATACTATAGCTTATATCCATAATCTCAGAGCTAATATTCATCATATAATAATTTAATGAAACTCCAATAATAATCCCAAATACAGAGGATGCAAATCCATACATTAATCCTTCCATAACTAACATTTTTCTTATTCCTGAAAAAGGTGTTCCAATAGCTCTTAATGCACTAAACTCTCTTTTTCTTAAAAGTATATTAGTACTTACTGTGTTAATAATATTAAGTCCACTAATTAGACTTACAATTCCAATAAAGCAATATACAAACACTTTAATTGTAAGTATTTCTTTTGCACTCTCTTCATTTCTCTCATAAACATCATCAACATATCCATTGTTTTTAAAATCATTATTAACTCTCTCTCTTAATACTTTAAGCTTATCTTTATCAGCATTATCCTTAACATCAATTGATACAGTTAAAATCTCTTTTAAGTCCCTCTTCTCTAGAATACTTTTCCCATCTTCATCATTATAATAATAATAAAATTCATCAAATGATAGGTTTTCTATAGGCATATATACACTTAACCCAGAATTAGAATGTTCTGGTACACTTAAGGTATACGAAACAGAATACTCCTTCTCTTTATATACATCTTTAACATAGTTGATATTATCTTGGTTCCCATTGTCCTCAAAGTTAGATATTATTATTTTATCCCCAACTTTTCCATTGTTAAGTTTACTCTTCTCATATTTTTGGCTTGTTGGATTAAAGGCTTTACCTTCAGTTATCAGTATTAATCCGTTTTCCTTAACTAATTTATCATAAGAAAATCCTTCAATGCTCTCACTTAAAAATTTCTCTGCAGTTTTATCTATAACATTTACTGATATATAGTCCTTCTTATAATCCTTATTATTTATCTTAACATCTTGTAATTCTCTCGCATTAATCCCATCATACATCTCTTTAGGACTAAATCCTCCAGTATACATATATGAATATCCATTAACAACCTCTTCTACAATATCAAATTCACTTTTAATAGTTTTACCATAATCTTTTAGCTTATCTGGATCACTATTTGCTAAACTTGCTGTAATTTCTCCACTATCTATTATACTTCTATACCCTTCTAAATTTGTATAACTATTTTTTAATGTAGCTGCAATTGCAATAAACATGGCTATACTAACCGTCATGGCAAGCACTGTTATATAGTATTTCTTTTTATTAATTTTTCTATTTCTATATGCTAAAAGCCCCTCTATTTTAAATAACTTATTTGCTAATCTTCCTTTTGGAACCTTTTTAATAGAAATTGTTGAATCATTTATACACTCTAATGGCGATACTTTTCCTGCTCTAAGTGTTGGAAAAAATGCAGACAGCATCACTGTTATAAATCCAAGCCCCATTGAAATAGCCATAATTTTAAAGCTAAATATAATCTCTAGCTCACTTATTGCACTAGCAAAGCTTTCCCCAAATAATGAAAAGAATATTTCTAGTCCACCATATCCAACTATTAATCCAAGTGGAATACCAATTGACCCTAATATTAAAGCTTCATAAAGTACTAAACTTCTTATTTGTGAAGGCGTACTTCCCACTGCCTTCAATAAACCATATTCCTTAATTCTTTCCATAATAGTTATGTTAAAAGCATTAAAAATCATAATTACAGTTGATACTATAACAATAGTAAATAATATTATAACTAACATTTGAACACTATCACTAGCTCTATCATACTTACCAGCACCAAGCATAGTTAGTAATGATGTATGTTCATCAACTTCACCCTTGTCTGCCCCTGGAAAAAGTTTAGATGTTAATGTATCTATATTTTCTCTTAAATTTTTATCTTCTTTAAATCTTATTATTCCTCTATAACTACCCTCATTATCGCTATTAATTACACTTATCATATTTTGTTTATAATATTTACTAGTTATAATTCCAGTAATTTTTAATTCATTTTCTATCCCATTTATTTTAACTTTAGAATTATCCCCAATTTTAAATTCCTTACCATACTTTATGTGAGGACTAACATTTATAGCAATTTCATTATTGTTTTTTGGTAACTCCCCTTCAATGCTATATCCTTGCATAATAAGAGATGTTTTATCGCACTCTAAAAAGTTAACTGATTTATCTTCAACTTCTCCCTCACCTAAAAATTCATATATTGAATACTCCTCAATTCCAGAATAATTTTTGATTAACTCAATACCTTCTTTAGAAATACCTTTATATGCAACATGATAATTTCCCTCTTCTCTATATTGCTTAAGCTGATATTCACTAATAGAATTAAAGAAAGTTGCCATTGCTGTCATTAAAGCAACTGAAAGCATAATTCCAAGTACTAATAGGATGCTCCTCTTCTTATTTAGCTTTAAATTCCTGCTAGAAATATCTAAATAATTATTACTCAACCTTAACTCCTCCATCCATAGAAACTTTTCCATCAGCTATGCAAATAACCCTATCAGCCTCACTTGCAATCCCCATATCATGAGTTATTACAACTAACGTTTGACTATACTTTTTAGCCATTCCTTTTAATAAAGAAATAACTTCTTTAGAATTTTTACTATCAAGATTTCCAGTAGGTTCATCAGCTAAAATAATTCCTGGCTTATACGCTAAAGCTCTTCCTATAGAAACTCTTTGTTGCTCTCCTCCTGATAATTGACTTGGTAGATGATTTTTTCTATGTCTAATTTTTAGAATATCCATAATCTCATTAATATAATTAGTATCAACCTTACCATGGTCAAGGCTTATTGGCAGTCCAATATTTTCTTCAACAGTTAGTACTTGAATTAGGTTAAAGAACTGAAAAACAAATCCAATTTTTCTTCTTCTAAAGATAGCTAGTTCTTTTTCCTTCATTCCAACTATATTCTGTCCATCAATAATAACCTCACCACTTGTTGGAACATCAAGCCCCCCAAGTAAATTTAATAAGGTACTTTTCCCAGACCCTGAAGCACCAACAATTGCAACAAACTCACCTTTTTTAATATCAATACTTACATTATCTAGTGCAACCACCTTATTATCTTTTTTTCCATATATCTTACTTAAATTATTTACTTTTATCATTATTCATCCCTCCTACAATACTAATTATATACCCCTTACCTTACTCTAAGGTGAATTTAAATCTTACTATTTAGTAAGATTGCACTCATATTGATACCTTCAATGCATATATTCTAATGATATAACAATTTTTATAGGAGAAGTAAATGTACACTGGAAAAATAGAATTTTCACATCTTGGCTCAAAAGAAATCAGAATTTCTGAAACAAGACAATCTCTATGTAATTTTTATTCATTAAAACCATGCTCTAAGAAGAAAAAATCAATAACTCATCACATTCTTTTAGTTGATGTTTCCCTTAGTATGACAAGCGAAATCCCTACTCTAAAGGATAAACTTATAGAAACTTTAAATATATTTTTAACTACTCCTAATAATTATGTTTCTGTAATTTTATATTCAGGGCATGGTGAATGTTATCGTATATTAAGTGGAGTAAAGTGTGATAAAATTTCATATAATATAGCTCAAGTTTACTCAATAATCGAAAAGGAACTTTATACTAGAGGTGTAACTGTAATGTCTGAGCCTCTAGAAACTTCATTAAACATAGTTGAATCCCTTATATCTATATGTAATAAGCACAATATAGTATTATTTACTGATGGATGCCTTGTTCCAACTAATTGGAGCCACATTGATGAAGAAGAAAAATGTTTCTCTTTAGCTCTTCATTGCAAGGAAAAGAATGTTTTTCTTAATACTATTGGATTTGGCTCTTATTACGATAGAAGCTTTTTGCAAAATCTAACTGAAGTTTGTGGAACTGGTTTCTTTTCACATATTGATGAAATAGAAGATTATACATCAACTGTAATGAATTTTGTAGACCTTGCCCATAAAAAGGAACTTATTTCATTAAAGCTAAGTGGAACTGAGTACTTTGTGGTGGATTCTTCCCAAATTTTAAAGGGTGAAAATGAATTAACTTCAATCCAGCTAGGATGTAATAATTTAATAGTTTCATTAGAAGATAACCTTTCTCTTATCCATGATAATATAAAACTTTCATCTAAAAAGTTGACTAGTTCACATATTGATGATTTTTTATATTCTATTTCGTTATTACACATAAAAAATGAAGATATTGATAGTGCTGAGGTAACCATAGCTCAAACTGGAAATATTGTTGCATACTCTCAAATTGCTAATTGTTATTCATTTGTTGAGAAGGGAAAATCTATTCAACTATTAAATAAACTACTTAATAATAAGGCTGAAAGAAATAAGTTCCCGAGACAAGTAATATCAGTTCCAACCATCGAAACTGAACCCCTTTGTTTTCTTGAAGTTATTGAGGAAATTATTAATACTCCAAATACCATGCTTTTATGGAATAAAAGCTATAAATATAAAAGAATTGGTGTCAAATCAAAGTCTTTAAATGATGCATTAAAGTTTATACCTTCCAGTGATGAGTATGGACGTATTGTGAATCTATCTATTGGTTCTAGCAAATTGAATATTGGTGTTAAAGTGCTTATTGATGGATGTGTTCAAAACTCTAAAAGTAAACTTAAATTAGATTGTAAAATATATAAAGACTACAATATTTTCTTAAATGGAAATATTAATACTAAGCTTTTATGGTGTGCTCTTCCTAAAAAATTAAGGGATAAATATAAAAAAGAAGGCTTTATTTTAAAAAATAAAAAATGGAATAATAAGATGGTTTCTATATTAGATTTGACTAAATTAAAGGCTACTAATAAGCGTACTTTTAAGAGATTTACTTCTGAAGAAATATCTTCAATGCTTTTTGATATAGAAGTATTATCTTGTAAGCAATGGGCATTAAATTCTGTAATTAAAGATATTCAAGAAAAATATTCCTTAAACAAGTTGGACACTTCTTGTATGTGCTTAGAGGAGAAGGAGGCTAGGCTTAACTTTAAAGTTGACATGAATGGAATTTATTCTTCTTCACAAGTTCAAAGTGATACCTTTTCTCCCTATGAAGTTTATTCTGCTAACTATTTAGAGTGGAGGATTGAAAAGTTTCCTAAGAAAAAATATAAAGATGATTTTAAGTTAGAGTTTGAAGGATTAATTAATGAGAATAATATACTAGAAAGCTATACTACTCTTCTTTCTCTATTAGATGAAACAAGGAACCAGCTAAGAAACTTAGAGTTTAAAGTTAATATTGTAAGAATTTCATCTTCCCTTTGTCATAAGTCTCTATTTATGTGGAATGATGAATATTCTAAGGATAAAAAACAAACTGATAAAGTTCTTAACACAAACATGGTAGTTGGAGGGGTTACTAATATTTCAATTAAAAATATGGAGAATTATTCAATTAGACAGGACAAATACTCAATCCTTACTAAGTGTAACTAAATTTAAAGGGCTATCCTAAATTAAAGGATAGCCCTCAAACTATATTTTTAGGAAGGTAGCTGTGAATTTAGTTCCTATCCCCATTTTACTACTTACTTCTATATTTGCCCCATTTCCAGAAAAAATACTCCTACTTAATGAAAGTCCTATTCCAATTGAGTCAGGTTTACTGTTTTTACTCTTATAAAATCTATTAAAAATTTTATTCAGATCCTTCTCTTCGATGCCTTCTCCAAAGTCTTCTATACTTACTTTAGTCCAAATAATATTATCTTCAATATTAATATTAATTTTTCCACCATACTTTGAATGTTCAATTGCATTTTTTATAATATTGATAAATCCCTCTTCAATCCATTCTCCATCAACATTTAATAAAACATCATCTCCGCTAAGACATATATCATTATTATTTTGAAGACTCTTTCCATGCAATGACATAATTGAGCTGTTTAAAACTTCTTTAATACTTGTACTTCTCTTATTAAACTCCACCGCTTTAACCTCAAATTTGGCTAATTTCAATAAATTAATAATAAGCCACTCCATTTTATCTAAAACATTTCTAGAGTTCTGTAAAATCTCGTCCTGCTCCACCTCTCCAAGCATCTTTCCTTCCATTAATTCATTATATATACTTAGGGTGCTTAATGGGGTTTTAAGTTGGTGAGAAATATCTGATATAATATCTTTTAAAAATATTTTTTCGTCTTTTAATGAATTGATTGATGTATTTACTATTTCTATTAATCTATTTAAATTCTTACTTAAAGCATAAAATTGCCCCTCTTTATGATCATTAATTCTTACTGAGTAATCTCCATTAATAACTTTATCTAAACTTTCGTTAAACTTATCTATTCCATTATAGAAACTTCTATATGTAATAATCTCCTTAAGTATCATAATAGTAGCTATACCTAGTAGTATTAATACTAAAATCTTAAAATCCCCAATATTTATATCTCTATCATCATGACCATATTTGCTTAAAATTTCTTGCCCTACTTTAATATTATCACTCTCTGCATTTCCTTTAGTAATTATTGAAACAATATCTACGGTAATATTGTTATCATAATTGTTTATAGCACCAATAATAGCTGATTGTTCATTATATAGTTGTTCTTTCAGTTTATTTACACCTAATTGATACCCAAATAATCCAATAGCTACAATAAGAGTTATTGTAGCTATTAAATAGATAACTGATTTTTTAACCTCATGGTTTTGAAATAAATTAATCATCTCTTTTACTCCTTATCCAAAGCTATATCCAATTCCTCTAATTGTTTTAATAAATACAGGCGCCTTTGGATTCTCCTCTATTTTTTCTCTAATCCTTCTTATATAAACTGAAAGAGTATTATTATCCACAAACTCACCATCAATATCCCATAACTTGTGGATAATCTGTTCTCTACTTATTACTTTCTGTGGATTACTCATAAACATTAACAATAATTTATATTCAACACTTGTTATAGCTATCTCTTCTGCATTTTTATATAATCTTGCTTTGTCTTTATCTAATACTAAATCTCCTATAATTAATTTACTTCCCTCATCAATTTTGCCTATTCTTCTTAGAATAGCTTTTATTCTAGAGGTGAGTTCTCTTATTCTTATAGGTTTTGTAATATAATCATCTGCACCTAAATCAAATGCCAAAACTACATTAACCTCTTCATCAACTGCTGTTAAAAATATTACAGGAACTTGGCTTTTTTCCCTAACGTATTTACAAAAATCATATCCACTACCATCTGGTAAAGTTAAATCTAATAATATTAATGTTATATCTTTATTTCCATCAAATTTATTTTTACTCTCTTCAATAGTTTCTCCTTTTATAATGCTATATCCTTCGCTTTTTAAAGCATATTCTATTCCTAATGATAATTGTTTATCATCCTCTACTAATAATATCTTACTCATAAATTCTCCTAAAATCATCCTAAAATATATTTCTATTATAATCTACAAAAACAAATTATTCTACTCACCTTAATACTGTTTATACATATCATAATATTGGAGTATTTTTTAAAGGAGTTTTCTTATGCAAAGTATTAGTCAAGGACAATACAAAGGAATTGATATAAGTAATTGGCAAGGAGATGTAGATTTTTCTGCAATTAAAGCTTCTGGAATTGAAGTAGTTTATATGAAAGCTACTGAAGGAACCACTTACACAGATGTAAAATTATCTAGAAATTATACCGGTGCAAAGTCTCAAGGATTAAAAACAGGCTTCTATCATTTTTTCAGGCCTGTAAATGAGGCTGATACTATTAACCAAGCTACTTATTTTGCAAATGCTATAAAAGATAAACCTTGTGATTGTAAGCCTGCTTTAGATTTAGAAGTTACAGGTAATTTAGGTAAATCATATCTATCTCAATTAGCTTCTTTATTTATGAAAGAGGTTAAGAAGTTAAGTGGTATGGATTGTGTTTTATATACCTATACCTATTTTGCTCAAACTAACATAGATTCGACTTTAGCTATATATCCTTTATGGATAGCTCATTATGGAGTAAGCACACCTGGAAACAATGGTATTTGGAGCTCTTGGGTTGGATTCCAGTACTCTTCTACTGGTAAAATTAATGGCGTTAATGGGAATTGTGATATGGATGTCTTTATGGATGGTATATTATTAAGTGGAGCATCAACTCCTACACCTCAACCTCCACCGCCTGCTACTAATAATTATATCTATTATGTCATTCAATATGGAGATACTTTAAGTGAAATTGCTACTAAATACAATACTTCTACTGAAGTACTTTCAACTTTAAATGGTATATCAAATCCAAATAGGATTTTTGTTGGTCAAGTATTAAAAATTCCTGCTAATGGATCTAAAACACCAACTCCACCACCATCTATTACTCCTGTTTATTATACAGTTAAAGCTGGTGATACTTTAGGTGCAATAGCTTTAAAATTTGGAACTACAGTACAAAAACTATCTTCTCTTAATAACATCTCTAACCCAAATCTTATATACCCTGGTCAAAAATTAATAGTATCTTCTTCAGTTTATAGAAGCTACGTTATTAAGTCTGGTGATACTCTAAGTGGTATCGCTGTTATGTTAGGAACTACAACTGACAAGTTAATATCATTAAATAATATTTCAAATCCTAGCTTGATTTTTCCAGGCCAAGTTTTAAAATATTAATTTAAGGGAGTTGATACTTTTAATCAACTCCCTTTAAACATAACCTTTTTCTTATATATATAACTAATAAAAATATACTTGCTATAAATACTATAATATCTCCAACATATGTATATAATGTATTATTACTGATAAGTTTAACATCGGAAACTAAATATCCTTGTTGTAAAGCTTCAATTCCCTCTGTTACTACCCCTTTATTATTAATAGTCGCCGACACACCTGTATTAGCTGCTCTAACAACATATCTATTACTTTCTACTGCTCTAAGTACTGATTGCTTTAAGTGTTCATATACTCCCCTTGAATCCTTAAACCATGAATCATTTGTTCCTATTACAATAAGCTCAGCGCCCTCTTTGGTTAAATCCCTAGTTAATCTCGGAAAGATTGATTCAAAGCAAATTAATCCTCCAATCTTTCCTTTTGGTGTAGTTAATACATTTGCTCTCTCTCCAGGTGTTATACCCTCTCCAAACATATTAATATCTTTTAAGAAAGGCATAACTTTTGATAGTATATTTTCAAAGGGTAAAAATTCACCAAACGGTACTAACTGTCTCTTAGAATATGGCTCAGAAACCTCTCCATCTTTAGAAATAGCATAAATTGAATTATAGCTTTGTTCGCTTTCTTCATGATAAGCCCCCACTATTAATGTTGAGTTAGTATTTCTAGCTAGCTCCTTATACTTATTAAGTACATGTTCATTCTCTAAGAGTGTTACTGGTATAGCTGTTTCTGGCCACACAATATAATCCAGTTGTTCATTGTTATAGGCTTGATAAGATAAACCTAAATATGTATTTAAATGTTTATTTAAAGATGAACTATTCCATTTATCATTTGAGCTAATATTTCCTTGAATTATTGCTATCCTTCTACTATTTTCATTTTCATCTCTATTAAACCAAATAAACCCAAACCCCATATTAACAGTTAATATTAGTATTATTACTGTTATTATTCTTTTTAAAACTACACTTTTTCTTTTATAAATAATTCCATAACAAATTAATGAATTTACTACAACTAGTATAAATGAAATAAATAATGAACCAAAAAGAGATGCACTTTGTATCATTAATTGAGCACCTACTTGTGATATAGCAAGTCTTCCCCATGAAAATCCTAATGATCCTATTTGCTGAGCCCATTCAACTATTATCCATAATGATGCTAAAATAACTATATTAATTCTATTTGAGTACCTTACTTTATTAAATATTACAGGTATAATAGCTAACCATAATCCCTCATATAAGCTCAGAAATATCCAACCTACTAATAATATAATTATACTTGTTATTCCTTCAAATCCATATCTATCTAAAGGATGCATACTTAATATCCAGTGTAAAAGAACAAAATAATATGTAAATCCAAAGGTTAACCCTATTTTAAAACAATCTTTTATGGAAAGCTTATTACTATATAGTACATAAAAATAGGGAACTAATCCTATTAAAGCAATAATCCACAATTTATCAAATGTTAATGTTAACGCCATTACTACTGCCGAAATTATAGTTAATAAATATTTTATACTGATCACCTCCATATAACTATAATAAAAAATATAGGTATTAAATCCTATATTTTTTATTTCATATTATTAATCAATGAAGATTGGTTGTAGCCATGCTCTAACTCCATCATTACGTTCAACTTCAACTCTAACATAACCTTCATTACCTTGTATTTCATAACTAGAATTCTGTGACTTCTCTTCTTTTAAGATAACCCCATTCTTACCTATATATCTAAAGGTAACATATGGTACTCTTTTATCTTTAATCTCTAAGCTAATTATATTGTTGTCAATTTTTATATTATCAAGTATTAAACCAGATGTTGCATAAAAACTTCCCCTTCTTAATGCATTTAGAATATCTTCCTTAGATTTTGAATCAACTAATGTAATATTGTACCCCCCACCAACACGTGAAAATACATGCATATCATCATTAGCAAATCCCCAAACTTTTTTTCCACTACTTAATAATTTATCCCATATATCAGTAGCAATAGAATGTCCGCTATTATCCATCTTAACATTATTATTAAATATTTCTATTCCTGTATATCCATTTAACTCCATAAGCTTGTTATAAGGCCAATAATCATCATTATAAATATGTGGATGACAAATTATATTGATACCACCCTGTTCAATAACATCATCAAAAATCTCTTGATGTGTCTTACTCTCCTCATTATCATCTGAATAATTTCTTACTCCAATTCCTAATGTTTGAAAAGCTGATGCTTTAAACTCAACACCATTAAACAATAAAATATCTTCTCTATCTTCATTTCCATCTAAGTCGGTTATTTGACAATGGTCTGTAATGGCTAAATAATCATATTCCATTCTATAAGAAGTATACATTTTTAATATATCTTCTAATTTATAATGACCACATTTACTATTTTCTGTGTGTGTATGTAAATTTCCCTTCACCCATATTCCTTCATATATATATGGATTAACTAAATTCATATTCTCAACCCCCTAATCTCATTATTTAATTTTTTTACTAATGCCCTCATATAAATATTCTATATACTCAGCATTATAACCTTCTTTTTTTACTTTATCTATTCTTTGCCTAGTTTTTACAATTACGTCTTTTGCTTCTTTAAAGTCTTTTTGCTTAATACAAGTACTTGTATATTCTAATAAATAATCTATTTTAAGTACATCCTCAGCCAAGTCCTCTCTATTATCATTAACTAAATCAAGTACCATATCATACACCTTATGAGATGCAACCTTTTTTGCACTATTTAGTAAATCATTATTTTTACTTGTCTTCTTACCCATACTATTACCTACTTTCTAGCCTTTTCAACCTTTAACTTTTTGCCCTTAATAGTCATGTTAGTTAAAGATGAAACAACTTTATTACCTTTTCCATTTAAAATATCAACATATGATACACTATCTTGCACATCTATTATTCCTATATCATCACCTGATACACCATCAATACGCGTAATAGCACCTACAATATCACCTGCTCTAATTTTTTTCTTTTTTCCACCATTTAAATATATCTTAGTTACTTCATTTTTAATATTTTTAGATTTATCTCTTTTAGTAGCTGGTTTTGTTTTTAAAATATTTAATGAATCCGAAGCTTTATTATTTTGATTGAATTCAGCTTCATTTATCTTGAAGCCTATATAATTTTCTATTTCCTCTAAAAGTCTTTGCTCACGTTGAGTTACTATACTAATTGCCTTTCCATTTGCACCTGCTCTTCCTGTTCTTCCTATTCTATGAACATATGAATCCTTCTCAACAGGTAAATCAAAGTTTATAACATGAGTAATTCCCTCAACGTCTATTCCTCTTGCTGCTACATCTGTTGCAACCAATATTCTAAAGTTACCTTTTCTAAACTTATCCATACTATAAAGTCTATCTTTTTGTAACATACCCCCATGAATTTTATCTGCAGAAATTCTTGATTGATTTAGTGCGTTATAAACAATCTCAACATTTTCCTTTGTCTTACAGAATACTACCGCTGTTTCTGGTACTTCTTCTATTAATAGTTTTTTAAGAAAATCTAATTTTTCTTGATAATCTACTTTGTATAAACTATGTTCTATATTGTCTGTTATAAGCTTCTTTGATTGTATCTCTATATTAACTGGATTAATCATATGCTTATTACTTAACGTAATTATTTCCTGGGGCATAGTTGCTGAGAACATTAGCGTAACTCTTTTCTTTGGTAATGTTCTAATAATATTCTCTACCTCATTTATGAAGCCCATATTTAACATTTCATCTGATTCATCTAAGACTAAATATTTAATACTACTAGTATTAAGAGTTTTTCTTTTTATATGATCTAATACTCTTCCTGGAGTTCCAACAACAATATGACACTTTTGCTTTAATTCCCTAGTTTGGTCTGAGAATGGTTGTTTCCCAAATAATGCAACTGGTCTTACTCTCTTATAAAATCCTATATTTGATATATCTTCTTTTACCTGTATTGCTAACTCTCTTGTAGGTGTTAATATTAAAACCTGTGGTTCTTTGTCATCCCATATAACCTTTTCGCATAATGGTATGGCAAATGCTCCTGTTTTACCACTTCCTGTTTGTGATTTTACTATAATATCTTTATTTTCAATAATATTGGGTATTGCCTTTATTTGCACATCAGATGGCTCCTTCCACCCTAATGCATCTATTGCTTTTAATATATCTTTACTTATTTTAAACTGACTAAATTTATTATCCATTAAAAATCTCCTACTACTATTATCTTCTTTCTATTCATTTTAACCTTTTTAATTATTATATACAACTTTTTTAAATACAAAAAAAGACTATCATATTCGATAGTCTTTTTAACCTGGCGACGTCCTACTCTCCCACACAGTCTCCCGTGCAGTACCATTGGCGCTGTAGAGCTTAACTTTCCTGTTCGGAATGGGAAGGAGTGTG
>JBOFVP010000300.1:0-3997 GCA_051653165.1 Clostridium sp. | reverse complement strand
ATTAGGAGAAAAGGGAGAATTACTATCTCATAATATGTATGCATATTGCCATAATGATCCAATCAATAAATATGATCCAAGTGGATATAAGTTTATAGATTGGTTAACTAATCTTCAAATGTTTGGTGGCGGAGGTTCTCTAGGAAGAAGCCATGGTGGTGGAGGACCTTTATCAGGTGGGAGTGCAAATGGTGTAGGAATCAATATTAAGGCGGCTCCACGAGGAGGAAGTTACAAACCAACATTAGGTAGAAGTGTTAAGGGGGTAAGTAACCCTAAAGAAGTTAAAAAATTAAATGAATGGTTATCAGATGATAAGAAGTTATTAGACGAAGTTACTGATTGGTATAAAGATAAACCAGAATGGTGGGGGATAGACCCAGAAAATTCAGATGTATTTTACAGAACACCAGATGAAGTAAAAGAAATAAGAAAGAAAGTAGGTGAAAGTGGAGGGCATCATCCACATGGATTAGCATTAGGCGGAGCAGAGGGGCAAAAACTTACACCAACTGGAGAAACAGCTAAAGTGAAAAATCCAACACATAGTCAAGTTACAGGGCTTCAAAGACGTGTTATAAATAGAATAAAGAAACAGTTGAAGTAGAAGGAGAAAAAAATGAGCAAAAAATATACTGAATTTATTAATTGGACTAAAGAGAATAATTGGGGTTTAATTGAGAAGAATGTAATTTCATTGGAATTGAAAAATGATATAACACTAAGGTATAAAGATATACCAGATGAGTATATCGAATTTCTAAAAAAAGTTAAACAGTTGATATCTCCTAGTGAAAAAACATGGTTTTTATGTCAGGATGAGTATAATAGCAATTCAGATATTGCATTTAAATGGAATGAATTCGAGTTATTAAGTTTAGAAGTAGCTCAAGATGATGACGAATGGAAGTCAGAAATAATTTCATGGTGGGATAAAAAATTACCAATAGTTATGTCTGTAGATGGTGGATATTCATTTTATGCTATTGATTTAAGTAATAATAAAGGTACGATTGTAAAAGGATGTGAGCCTGAATTTGAAGAGGTAGAGGAAATAGCAAGTAGTATTGGAGAGTTCTTTGAGTTGATTATGTTAAATAAGATTGAAATATAAGAAGTGATACAAGATGCATAATTAAATATAAATTAACTGCATAAAAAATAATATACGTATAATCTAGTTAGATAAATAAGAGTAAGAATATTTAATACTGCATAATTCTAATTATGTAGTGAATAGGGGCAAAGGGGACATATGGGAAGAAAAAATTGAAAAGTAAATGCTAGTAGATGAAACTAAAAATACTTTCTAAAATCTTTGCTACCTATCCCCCTTTTCAACCTAAAGTAGAAGAAAATATCGTTGTAACTGAAATATCGATACTTCAATTACAACGGTATTTTTTTGCTTATGTATAATACCTAATATAGAAATAAAAGAGGTAGCATGATAAAATAAGGTTAACAGATTAAGGGAAATTAAGTCTAAAAAAGTAGCTACATAACACTAAAAATGATAAGTAGTTGGAAGTGGACTTAAAACTGTGGTAAGGGTTGAAAATGCTCAATCATACCACTAAAAATAAAAAGACAGACTCTGCCCCAAGGGGGTAGGTAATCCTAGTAAAACAGGAGTACAAAATATATTAGATAATATGCCTGAATTAACAGGGACTAATAGGGAAAAGTTATTATCTACAATACAAAATGAAAAATTGAGTAAAATAGTAAATGAACTATATAGACCAGGGGCAACAATAGGTGATGGTGGAACAGCTGCATCTTTAGTTGATGAATTCAGTAGAGGTAGTTCTAAGCATTTACAAAAGGCAAGTGAGAGAGTTATTCAACTAAAGAAGGTTATTAATAGTAATGAGCTAGGATTAAATGATTTAGATATTGCAGAAGCTTTATTAACGGATTTAGAGGAGGCAATAAAGCTTTTTAAATAGGAGGAAGTATAATATATGAGTAAACAATCAGAAGAATTTTTTAAAGTAATGCAAGAATTCTTGCCATCAACAAAGGATAAGTATAGAGATTCCATAGAGGAGTATGGATTACTACTAGAAACAGTTGTAATAGAGGATATTTTTATGCCAGATATTATTAAATTAATAAGTGATAATAAAGATATTAAATTATTAGAAGATATTTTTAATTATTTTGAAGAAGTATCTAATTGTAAAGATGAGCACTTAATTAATATATTTTCAACAACTGTATTAGAAATTTTAGGTAACGACAAACAGATTCTTAAGAGTGCACAGAAGTACATGGGGGAAAAAACCAAATTTCTTCAAATTGAAGCGGATAGAAGTCTAGGAAGAGACTAAAATCTTTAATATAAATTTATGCAAGAAAATCTTGAAGTTAAATTTAAGAATGAATAAACTAGGATACAAAACTATAAATAAGTTAACTGCATAAAAAAGAGTAATGTTATAATATAGTTAAATAAATAAAAACAAGAAAATTTAGCACTGCATAACTTAAATAATGTAGTGAATAGGGGCAAAGGGGAAAGAGTGGAAGATAAAATTAGAAAGTTAATGCTAGTTGATTAAACTAAAAATACTTTATAAAATCTTTACCACCTATCCCCTTTTTCAACCTAAAGTAGAAGAAAATATCGTTGTAACTGAAATGTCGATACTTCAATTACAACGGTATTTTTTGCTTATGTATAATACCTAGTATAGAAATAAAAGAAGTAGCATGATAGAATAAGGTTAACAGATTAAGGAAAATAGGGCTGAAAAGTAGCTACATAATACGAAAAATGATAAGTAATTGAAAGTAGCATTAAAACTGTGATAAGGGTTGAAAATACTCAATTCTGCCACTAAAAATAAAAAGACAGACGCTGCCCCAAGACCAGCTATGTGAAGTCAAGTAAAGAATTTGAAAAAATTAATGGTGGAATGAATAAAGACGACTTTATTACTATACATTCAGAGAAGCATATATATAATGCCAATGAGATTTCTACTAAGAGGAAAACACAATTTGGTAAAGATATAGATGTAGCAAAATTAAGAGAGGATACGATGTTACATCCAGATGAAATTATATATAAAGATGAGCAGAATATGATGATATATAAAAAAGAATATGGGTTTAATATAAGCACACCAGATACACCAACAGGAAGTCATAGATTATATATAAATCTTGATCCTAAAGCAGGCAAAACAAATAGAAATTCTCAATTTCCATTTTATAAGGGGGATAGTTAATGCATGATATAGAAGACGTAGAAAAACTTTTTAATATTAGTTTTCCGCAGAAGTATATAGATTTTATTAATTCAAATAGTAAATATATTGATAAAATAAATTACACTATAAAGTTAAAAAATGAAAAAATAATAATAAAGAAATTTCTACCTATAGTTGGAGATACCATGGAAACAGTATACTCAGCTTATTGTGAAAATAGAGACTTAATGTTAGAGGGGATAATACCTATTGCAAATGCAGAGTATGATGACTATATATGCTTATATTATAAGGAAGAAAATTGTGTGCCTAAAGTGATTCTTTGGTCATATGAGTTAGCAATTGAAGATATTAATGAAGGTATATTCCATATATCAGATTCATTTGAACAATTTTTAGATTTATTTTAAATTAAGGCTCAACTAAAAAAGCTATTAAATTATTTAAATTTTAATAACTCATAAAGTATAACTATAAGGATTATGACATAGGTTCATAGTCCTTATTATCTCTTAAAATAGCATAAATAATATGTGTTAATTTATGAGCTACCGCACCAACGGCAGTTAGGTGGTGTTTACCCTCAGAACGCTTCTTTAAATAATAATCATTAAGTGGACTTTCATGTAATGTACAAGTTGAAGCAGATAGAAATAAAGCTCTTCTAAGGTAAGGAGAACCACGCTTTGACATTTTGTTATTATTAGCTAAAAATTGACCTGATTGCTTAACTGTTGGATCAATTCCAGCGTAAGCGACTAATGCTTTAGCACTTT
>JBOFVP010000299.1:0-10924 GCA_051653165.1 Clostridium sp. | reverse complement strand
ACTTTGAAAATTTCCACTTTTAGAATATCTAACTTCTATATTTTCATTACTAATATAATTATTAACACTATCAACAGCTGATGGATCATTAGTTAGGTTAAATTCATTTCCACCTGATGTAGCTCTAGTTATAGTTGAGAATATTTCCATACTACTATTTGGCTTTAAAACTCCTTTATCAATAGAAATAGTAGCTACCCTTTCATTATATATAAAATAATTAACTTCACTTAAAACTCCTGTAATCTTACTTCCCGTTGTATTTGTGTTCCAGTCTGATATATACTTCTCTGTAATTGCCCTACTCTGTGTAGTAGGCCTTGACTCTGGAGTATAAAAATATCTTATTTTTATCTTTGATAAGTCTATATCCGTAGTTCCCCTATTTACTATTTTAATTTGAGGTCTTATTTGTCTTTTATTTGTTATTATATTCCTAGATAAAATCTCTATTTTTGGTTCATCTTGAGGAGTACTATCAATTTTCCTTGATATCATTGTTAAATCATAAATATCTATAATAGAATCACTATTAATATCATATTCCACTTTCCAATCTGGATCTCCAGGTTTACTGTTATATGCTTGACTTACTAAATTCAAATCTATTTCATTTACTATTCCATCTTTATTTACATCTTCTTTAACATAACTTCTAACCAATGACTTCTCACTAAAATTACCACTTGTTGTTAAGGATGGATCAATTTCTTTATATTTAATATTGAACTTCTTTAATTTTGGTAGGTTCTTAAATCCTTTTAAGTCTTTTACACTCTTAGAATTTTTCAATGTAATATTCAATTCATTTAAATTTTCTAAGTTATTTAGATTATCAAAAATTTGTGTATCTTCAACATCTATAGTCAATTTTTCTAAGCCTTTAAAGTTCTCTATTCCCTTTAGTGTTTTTACCCCACTTTTTTCATTTATTGTTAGATCTTTTATTTGTATAATTTCTTCAGTTAAAACTTGACCTTTATTATTTTTAGCTAACTCATATAACTTTTCATCTACTATCCCTTTGTTATTATTTGGAACCTCTCCTTCTTTAAAGAATAAATTATTTGATAAAATACTGTTTATCAGTTCATCTTTCCCTATTGCATATACATTTGTAATTAAAAGATTAGTTACTATACATAACATTATTATAAACGATATTACCTTTTTCATAAAAACTCCCCCTAGCTTTATTTTACTTGTATATATTACCATATAACTCTTTATTTTACATTTGTATTTTTATTTATATTATGTTAATTTTTAATAAACACCATTCTTTTTTGAGTAATTATTATAGTAGTTACACTCTTTGCTCTATAGATTTTTTATTAGAATAGCTTTCCTTAATATCAAAAAAACCAATAGAAATTTTAATTTTCTACTGGTTTAACTTCACCAAATAATTCTCCCTAGAATAAAGTAAGTTGTTCAACCCTTTCCTCTTTAAATGAAGAAATACTTATACCAATTAACCTTACCTTTTCCTTAAAACATTCCTCATGTAATATTTCACACCCTACACTATATATATCCTCAAATGAAGAAATATACTTCAATAATGTTTTACTCCTAGTATGATTTTCAAAACTGGAAGTCTTATACTTAAGGGTTATGGTTTTCCCCTCTATTCCTCTAAGCACCATTAAATAACTTATCTCTTTAGCAAAGACTTTAATATACTCCTTAAGTTCCTCCGTATTATCCGTATCATTCTTTAAGGTTCTTTCCTTACCAATGGATTTTCGTATCCTCTCAATATTAACCTCTCTTAGGTCAACACCTCTTATCCTATCATAAATTTCTAATCCAAATTTCCCAAGATACTCCTTAAAAAACGCCCTTGGCATATCCATTAAATCCTCAACTAAAAAAAATCCCATATTATTAAGCTTCTTAACCGACACCGCTCCAAGGCCATGAACTTTTCTTAATGGCAGTGAATATAAAATATCAGGCACATCATCCTTAGTAATTTCCTTTATTCCACTTGGTTTATTCCAATCTGATGCTATTTTAGCTAGGAATTTATTATAGGAGATACCAACAGATAAAGTTAATCCAAGTTCCTTCCAAACCCTACTCTTTATATAATTGGCAGCATCTCTCCCATCCTTAAAAGAAGAATTAGTTATATCAAGGTATGCCTCATCAATTGATACCCCCTCAACTAAATTACTTACCTCTCTTAAAATATCAAATACCTTTTCTGATACTTCCTTATATCTTCCATATCTAACATTTACAAAAATTCCATGGGGACATTTTTCCCTAGCCATAAAGTTTGGCATAGCTGAATGAACTCCATACTTTCTTGCCTCATAGGAGCAAGTAGAAACAACACCCCTTTCACTTACCCCACCAACTATAACAGGTTTTCCCCTTAATTCTTTATTATCCCTCTGCTCAACAGCTGCAAAAAATGCATCCATATCAACATGTAATATAGTTCTTTCCATCTTAACACCTTACGCTAACACTCTTGCAAATACATCTTGGTTTTTACTTATTAAAAATGAATATATACCTAGAGCTAATAATTCATCTATAAAATTATCCTTCTTTTGATTACTTGCTTCTATTATACATATGGCAAGTATAGTTCTAAAGCCTTTATCCATATAAAACTCATATGAAGACTCTTCACTACACAGATACTCAATTACACCCTCTATCTCATCAACATATTGGTGAATATCTTGCTTATATCCAATAACCCCCAATAAGTGTATAAACTTATTTGATATCCTTATATCTCTATTTGATAACTCATCTAAAAAATCTTCAACCTGATAGCTAAGTTCATCTCTAAAATTTAATGACATAGCAGTGGTTAATCCTTGAATTTCATTGTTTGATAAAACATCCTCTTCCTCTGCATATTCTTCAATGTCATCAAAGTAACTTTGTATAATGTTCATATCAACATTTTTAATTGCCATTAAGGTACAAATTAAATAATCATCCCCATTGGTAACGTTCACATTTTTTTCTTTAAGCAAATTATAATTACATTCTATCTTTTTAATAATATTATTTAAATCACTTTCTTGCACATATTTAGCCAATACATATGTTGGTAATACTAAAAATGCACTTTCCTCGAATCCTTTTTCTATTAAAATATTATATACTTTAATTATCTTATCTACCAACCCTTGCCACATTGACTTATTTGCACCTATTAATATAGACAATATATATAATATATCTCCCCTAAATGCTGACATTCTTGTGGTTTTGTTTTTTATATATTTTCTTATATCTTTAACATCTTTACAATTTATTTCTTTTTTGTGGCTTGAGTATATGATTCCTGCAAAGTGATTAATGTATGTTCCATCATATCTTAAAATATCATTTGAAGTCATATAATTCTCTATTGTTTTGTCACTAATATATTTTATTGATTCATTCATTTTATCATCTCACTTTTCACAATATATATCTGTAGGTATAAACCTATATATCGTCATTATTATTATAATACATTTAATTATATAAAGATAATAATTTTATATTAATCTTTTCTTAAAAATAGCTTAAAATTCTTTATATCTATTACTATACACTACTTTTGTGACAAACACATTACAAAACTGTTAAGATGATATGAAATACCTCTTATATGCCAAATAATTCTCCCTATAATAATCAAATAAATAATGCATGATTACCATGCATTATTTACAATTCTATTTACCTAAAATATTACTAAGTATTACAGCTCTTATAGCTTCATACTTTACCTCATTAGATATTCTCTTTTTTATAGCACTAATATTTTCATCACCAATATCCCTAATAACCTTTTCTATTTCTTCCCTCTCACTATAGTTATAGTACTTCTCTAAATCTATATTAAATACATACTCACCACTAGCCTTAACCCAATCTGTTACATATCCTAAAATGGTAGAAAGAGAAACTTCAGTTTCTAGAGAAATCTCCTCAATGCTTTTACCCTCTCTTAAATTATCAAGAACAATATCATTATTCTCTCTAGTTTCTCCATCAATAATAACCTTTCTTCTCTTTTTTTCACTCCAGATAGGTTCAATATTTTTTTCACTTAAATAATCATTAATACATTCTAAAAACCTATGGCCATAATTTTCAACCTTTTTAGGGCCAACTCCACTAATATCCTTTAATTGCTCTAAAGTAACAGGAGTTCTTCCACTCATTTCTTTAAGGGAATTTAATGAAATAACATATTGTGGTGAGCATCTTTCCTTTTTAGCAAACTCAGCTCTAACCTTTTTTAAGTTCTCTAAAAGCTCACCATTAGAAGTTACTTCTAGAGTTAACTTCTCTTCTTTAATTTCCTTATTTCCATCATCATTTATTTGAATTTTATGCTCATCTACATACTCTAATATTAACTCTATAAATCTTTCTCCAAACTTTTCATACTTTAAAGCTCCAACCCCAGATATATTTAACATCTTTTCTCTTGTAGTTGGGAACATTAAGCTCATTTCCTTTAGTGTATTATCACCAAAGACCATATATGGAGCAATGCCATTCTCTCTTGACACTTCTCCTCTAAGTTCTCTTAATAATTCATATAAAGCATTATTGTCTCTAGCAATTTGTTGTGCTTTTTCTTCTTTTAATTCAACTCTATCTTTGCCTAGAAGAATACTTCTAGATTTTTCATTAAGCTTTAAAGTAGGGTATGTTCCTTCTATATACTCTAAGCATCCATGTGAAACTAATGTATTTATGAATGTTTTTAAGTCTTCTTGAGAGTAATCTTTCATAATTCCATAGGTTGAAAGGCTCTCAAATCCAAAGCTTGTTACTTTTTTATTTTTCGATCCCCTTAAAACATCTATTACCATAGTAGCTCCAAAGCTTCTTTTCATTCTATAAATACAGGATAAAACCTTTTGTGCATCAACTGTTTTATCAACTATTGTTCCCTCATTTAAACAGTTAGAACAATCATTACAGGGCTTTAAATCTTTTTCACCAAAATATTTTAATATATACTCCTTATAACAATTATTAGAATATACAAGGTCCACCATTTGTTGAAGCTTCTTGTATTGAGCAATTTTTCTCTCCTCATTTTCCACACTAATTTCTATTAAATATTTTTGAGTATGTAAATCTCCTGGTGCAAATAATAGAATACATTGTGACGGTAATCCATCTCTCCCCGCTCTTCCAATCTCTTGATAATATCCCTCTATATTTTTTGGCATATTATAATGTATTACATATCTTATATTTGGCTTATCTATTCCCATACCAAATGCATTTGTTGCAACAATTATATCTTCTTCATCATTTATAAATTTCTCTTGATTTATTCTTCTTTCTTCATCACTCATACCTGCATGATATTTTAAAACTGAATATCCATGCTTTTTTAAAAATTCATAGGTACTTTCTACTACCTTTCTTGTTGCTGCATATATAACTCCTGACACTCCTTTGTTTTTATCTATAAAGTCCTGTATATATACATTTTTACTTACTCCCTTTAATATATTTATATTTAAATTTTCTCTATTAAACCCAGTAACAAAGGTTTTAGGATTATTTAGCCTTAACAGCTTTAAAATATCCTCCTTAACCTCTTCTGTTGCTGTAGCTGTAAATGCTGTAACAACTGGCCTTTCAGGTAATCTTTCTATGAATCCTGCTATTTTTCTATAACTTGATCTAAAGTCATGTCCCCATGATGAAACGCAGTGTGCTTCATCAATTGCAACTTGGCTTACTTTAATACTTGATAGTGCCATTAAAAATTCGTAGCTTTCTAATCTTTCTGGTGCAACATATATTAATTTATATTTATTTTCTTTTATTTCATCTATTACTTTAATAAATTCATTAGTATTTAATGTACTATTTACAAATGCAGCTTCTATTCCCGTTGTCTTTAATGAGTCTACCTGATCCTTCATTAATGATATTAATGGTGATATTACTATAGTTGCCCCCTCTAGTATTAAGGCTGGCACTTGATAGCATATAGATTTTCCACCACCTGTTGGCATTATTGCAAGTGTGTCATTAAAACTAAGTATGCTTTTTATTATTTCTTCTTGCCCTTTTCTAAAACTTTTATATCCATAATATTTCTCTAGTACATTAATTGCTTGTTTCATAAATTATTCGCTCCTTTTTTTATCTATCTAGATTATATCCTATGTTAGCAAATTTAAACAATATATTAACACTTATGTAAACGTACATAATATTTTTAATTTAATGTTTTACTATTTTATTTTTTAATGCTATAATATTTTATGTGATGATGGGTATATTATCAAAAACGGCATTATTCATATTTTTTATATAAAAAGGAGTTTTAGCTATGGGATTTAATTTTAAAGAAAAAATGGATAAATATTTCAGAGATTCTTACATTCAAAAATACGGAGACAGAATAACTAGTTCTCAAGGGACTCTAATGTCTATCAAAATTGAAGAAAAGAGCTATGTTGTTTTAAATAAAATTGTTGTTGACTTAATAATTAAACCAGATATGGGTAAATCAGTTGTAAAAGCTAGATATACTAAAAAGAGATGGTTTAAAAAGCCAGAATTCTTAACTCTTGCTAAAGGGCATAAAGTTATGATCATGGGACTTAAGGGAGTTAAAGATAAGAAGGATTCAGAAATAGTTGTAGTTCAAAATATCTTAAACCTTACAACTAAGAGAGATTTAATACCAGTAGATCACTCTCAATTTAAGAAGGTAAGACAACAAACACCAAGAGTTAGATAATTATACTAAAAAGGGATATCTTTTATCAGATATCCCTTTTTATATTAAATTATTCAACTTCTATCAATGCATAAAAGGCTGTATTTTTTACAGCCTTTTATTGTAATCCATTATTTACTTTTAATTAATAAATAAACACTGTTTATTATTGCTATAATTCCTGAGAAGAATAACACTATTAACCATTGGTCAAACATTAATGGCACAGTATGGAATATTCCAGATAAGAATGGAATATATAAAATTGCACATAACATTAATACTGATATAGCCACCGCACCAACTAAATACGGATTAGAGAATAATTTAATCTCAAATATTGAATGTCTTTCTGATCTACACTCAAACACATGTAATAATTGTGATAATACAAGTGTTGATAATGCTAATGTTCTACAAGTTGCTAAATCCATTCCACAATATCTTCCCACCATAAATGATAGTAGTGTACATATACCAATTAGACACCCTCTAACTAATATTTTCTCCATTAATCCCCTTGCAAATATGCTTTCATCCTTTGCTCTTGGAGATTGTCTCATAATATCTTTATCAGCAGGATCAACACCTAATGCTATTGCAGGTAATCCATCTGTAGCTAAATTTACAAATAATATTTGTATAGGTGTCATTGGATTTGGAAGCATAAATAATGTTGCTAAAAACATTGTTAAAACCTCTCCCAAATTACATGAAAGAAGATATCTTATAAACTTTCTGATATTATCATAAATTATTCTACCCTCTTCAACTGCTGAAACAATAGTTGCAAAATTATCATCCATAAGTATCATTGCAGATGCTTCCTTTGTTACATCTGTTCCTGTTAACCCCATAGAAACACCAATATCTGCTTCCTTTATTGCTGGTGCATCATTAACACCATCACCAGTCATTGCCACAATCTTGTTCTTTTTCTTAAAAGCCTTAACTATTCTAAGCTTATGGTCTGGAGAAACTCTTGCAAACACCTTAACATTATCCACAACCTTAAATAGCTCATCATCTCTCATCTTCTCAATTTCATCACCTGTTACAACTTGATCTTCACCCTTACATATATTCAATGATTTTGCTATTGCTAGAGCTGTGTTTTTGTGATCTCCTGTAATCATTACTGGAGTTATTCCAGCCATTTTACATTTTAAAACAGCATCTCTAACCTCAAGTCTTGGGGGATCAATGCTACCTGCAACCCCAACAAATATTAAATCACTTTCTAACTTATCACTTTTAACAAGTCTATCTTCCTTATATGCACCCGCTATACATCTTAACGCCCTTGAACTCATTGCTTCAATATATTGAGCAACCTGTTTTTTCTTTTGAGGGGTAAAAGGCTTTACTCTTCCATCTTCAAGAATATATGAACATTTTTCAAGTATTCTTTCTGGAGCCCCCTTCACATAGCAAGTTTCTTTACCATTTTCTTTTACAATTACACTCATCATTTTTCTTGTTGAATCAAAAGATAATTCAAAAATTCTTTGAGCCTTAAGTGCAAACTTTTCTAAATCCTTTAAATTATCATAAAAAACCTTAATAAGAGCAGTTTCTGTAGGGTCACCCTGTAATGCCTTCTCTACATTTTTTGCCTTAAAATCATAATTACAATCGTTACAATATATAAATACTTTTTTAAGCATATCACAGTTTGGAGTACCCTCTTTATCTGTCTCATATATTCTTTCATTGCAATATATTTCTTTAACTGTCATTTTATTTTGAGTTAATGTTCCTGTCTTATCAGAACAAATTACTGATGTACATCCTAATGTTTCTACTGCTGGAAGCTTTCTTACCAATGCATTTCTCTTTAACATCCTTGATACACCAAGTGCTAACGCTACTGTTACTATTGCTGCAAGTCCTTCTGGAATAGCTGCAACAGCTAAGGATACACCAAGTAAAAACATTTCTGCTATGTCATTTCCTCTTATAATACCAAGTACTGTTACTACTATACAAATAGCTAGACATGCAATAACAAGTACCTTTCCTAAAGAATCTAACCTTTCCTTTAGTGGTGATTTTTCTTCTTCTATATTTTGAAGAAGATTTGCTATTTTACCCATTTCAGTTTTCATACCTATTTTGGTAACAAGGAATAGCCCTCTTCCCTTTAGAATTGTAGTTCCCATAAATCCTGAACGCTTATCCTTTTGTGATGAGTCCTTTAATACTCCAACTGATTCACCAGTTAATAAAGATTCATCAACCATTACATTTGCTGCTTCTGCAAATTCTCCATCTGCTGGTATTCTATCACCAGCTTCAAGTACTACCATATCACCTATAGTTAGGTAAGCAGAATTTAAAATTTGTAACCTTCCATCTCTATAAACTTTACAGGTTGGTGCTGCTAAGCTTTTTAATGCCTCTAGAGACTTCTCTGTTCTAAATTCTTGAACAAATCCTAATATTGCATTAACAATAACAATAATCATTATGGTGATAGCATCTGCTGTATCTCCCATAATCCCTGAAATAACAGTGGCACCCATTAGTACCCATACCATAAAGTCATTAAACTGTGCTAAAAATAGCATTATAATTGATGTTTTCTTCTTTTGTTCTATTTCATTTAATCCATATTTGTCAATTCCTCTTTCAGCATCTCTTGTACTTAAGCCTGGAATTAATTGCTTTTCTTGTATCACTCTCTTTCCTCCTTAAAAAGCACTATATACTATATATATTTGCCTTATTCTAAGTTATGAAAAGAATTGTGATAAATATTAGTAAAATCCCATATTTTATTAACTAACTATAAATATGGTAAACAAAACCACGACACATGTCGTGGTATAATTTACCATATTTTATATTCTTTTATATGGTTTGCTAATGCACCAACTAGGTTAGCATCCTTTTTATGAGTACAAGTTGCTATATTGGGAGTTATGCAGTTAATATCTATTGTGCTAATAATGTATTCTAATTTTTCTCTCACCTTTTCAGCAAAATCTTCTCTATCACTAATTGATCCACCCAATAATATCATTTCTGGGTCATAAATATGCTGTAAATTAAATATTCCCCTTGCTAAATTCAAATAGAAAGTATCTATTGCTTCTATACAATATTTATTTCCCTTTTCAGCCTCTTCAAATACTTTTTTACCGTCCCACGACTCATCATCGTAATGATTTCTAACCTTTCTTACAAATGACATTGTTGATGCATATTCACTAAAATTTATAGGTCTCCCATTATCATTATCCATTAACATATATCCAAACTCGCCACCAAACAAGTTCTTACCCTTATGTATTTCTCCATTTTTTATAATAGCTCCCCCAATGCCTGTCCCACAAACCACAAACATCATATCACTTACATCCTTAGCTGTTCCTGAAAACACCTCTGCTAAAGCTGCACAATTTGCATCATTCTCGATGCTTACATTAAGTCCTGTTTTTTCTAGTAATATTTCCTTCCAGTTTGGTCCATGAATACATGGTACTGCACTATCTCCACCAATTATTCCTGTTTCACTATTAACTGCACCTGGTGCACTTATTGCAATTCCTTCTAAAGTATATTTTTCCTTTATTCCTTCAATCCACTCTACAATTGTAGCCATAAGCGTATCTATATCATTTGATACCTTCAAACTACTATGTTCCTTTAGACCTCCTAGCTTATCTCCTACTGCTACTTTTATAGAAGTTCCACCAATATCTAAACATGCAAACATACTTCTTCCCCCTTAATTTTGATAACCTTTTCTTAATGATATTTCTTTATACTTCTTCTGTCAATACTCTTATTTAACACGAAAATTTTAAAAGGATGTCTAAACTAGACACCCTAAATATTACTCTTTTATTTTACTTTAATTGTATGTGAATAAAGCTCACTTCCATCTGGATTTGTATATTTTAATATAAAGTCTAACTCCTTAACCTTCATCTCTTGCTTTAATTGAGTTCCAATTGTTTGGAATGTTGACTCTTGAGTCTCAAGATATGCTTTTATATCTTGTGCTGTTAATCCAGCTTGCTCTTGCTTAAATGTATATGTTATACTATTTCCTTTTGCTGAAATTTCATATTTCCCTTGTGATTCTTGTTTTAATCTTGCTTGTACCAATGGATTTGCTATCCACTTTTCCGCTGTCATTTCTGTATCTACTTTTTCTTCATCCTTTTTTGGGTCTTCCTTCTTTGG
>JBOFVP010000298.1:0-1559 GCA_051653165.1 Clostridium sp. | reverse complement strand
ATACAATTGTTCTTTTATGCTTATAGATATTTTATCATATATTGGAAATTAAATGAAATGTATTATTATTTATAATAAAAATAATAGATATCTAATATTACCAAGTAATATTAGATATCTATTTGAATTTTAAACAATTAAGATTATTTATATACTTTTAACCATAAGAACATCTTTTTTTATATATAGGTTTAAAAATAGGGTAATAAAAAATATTAGAGAAAAAGCAAAGAAGGATATTAGAATCATTTGGGAGGATAAAATTTTATTATAGATTGTCTTTTTCATTATTTCCCCCCATAAGCTTAAAGCCAAAGCCCCATATAGTAACAATTTTTACAGTTGAGTTACATGCTAACAGCTTCTTTCTTATTCTTTTAATCATATCATCTGTGGCCCTTGTATCAACTTCACTTTCAAAGCCCCAAACTCTGTTTAATAGCTCATCTCTTGAAACTCCTACATTTTGTTTTTGAGCTAAATATAAAAATAGGTTGTATTCCATTTGTGTAAATTTTAAATCCTTACTTTTATGAAATATGACTCTTCCTTCCATGTCTATTTCTATATCTCCAGTTTTTAAGTATTTATTTTCAAAGGTTTGTTTTAAGGTTGCTCTTTTGAATATTGCTTTAACACGTAGTACTAGCTCCATGGGGCTAAAGGGTTTGGTTAAATAGTCATCACAACCATAAACTAAGCCTGAAATTCTATCTAGTTCACTATCTTTTGCAGATACAATAATAATTGGTACATTGGAGAGGCTTCTTATATCTTTACAGATTTCAAGACCGTCTTTGCCTTCCATCATTACATCTAAAATTACCATATCTGAGGGGATGGTTTTAAAGCTTTCAAGTAGTTCTTCTCCTGTAAAGAAACTTTTAACTGTAAAGCCTTCTTTTATTAAAAACATTTTTATTAGTTCTTGAATTTTTAGTTCGTCATCGGCTAAATAAATAACTTTACCTTCCATAATATCTCTCCTGTATTGTGTTTTCATATTTTAAGTATAACAATATTTTACAGATTTTAAATTGGTATTTTTGATTTTACCTCAATTTTGCCACAGTTTGACTAAGATTTTTCCTGATTTTATTGGCTATAATTAGATTGTAAGTTTTTTACTTTAAAAAATAGATTTAGGAGATGGTTTTTATGAAGAAGAAAATATTATTATCAATGGCTATGGCTGCTATGTCTGTATCTTTATTTTCATTTAGTGCTTCTGCACAAACTGTAAATGGTAATGGGGAAAAGAATGGAATTAATAAGGAGCTGAAGGAACATAGGGAGGCTTTAAAGGGTAAGAGGGCTGAGGTTAAGAATGCTATTAAGGAGAAGAAGGAGTCTGGTGTTAAGGGTGAAGAAATTAGGGCTGCTTTGAAGGAGAAACGTGATGCTAATGGTGTTATTGGTGAGGAGAATAAGAAGTTGTATGAGGAGATAAGGGTTTTAAAGGAGGAGTTGAAGAAGGCTAAGGAGGGGAATGATGAAGCTAAGGTTAAGGAGATTAAAGCTTCTTTAGTTGAGAAGAAGAGGGTTTTAGATAAAAACGT
>JBOFVP010000297.1:0-1740 GCA_051653165.1 Clostridium sp. | reverse complement strand
ACTAACTAAAATTTTTTCAACTAAGTTTGCAACATTTACTACATGATCTAGATTATGATGTGCCCATCCTTTATCTATGTTTTCAAACTCTGTTATTTTATTATAAATTTCTTTTATTATATTATCATTTTTAACTTTCTCGTATATGCTCATAAGTTTATGCTCCTTATATATTTAAACGAAAAAAAAGGTTGTAGTTAAACTACAACCTTTAAAAATACAGAAACTATCTTCTGTTTTGTTCTTTCTTAGCTCTTCTACAAGCTGCACATCTTGTTGGTTCGTTAGTGAATCCTTTTTCTTTGTAGAATTCTTGCTCTCCTACTGTGAATACGAATTCAGCTCCACAATCTCTGCATGTTAATGTCTTATCTGTCATAATAAATTCCTCCTAAAATTAAAGCTTCTAAATCGATATAATAATCTCCAACTTTCTGAGAAACTATTTACCTAAATAAAACTTTTTTTTGTTAGCTTTTTGCTACTTATTTATAATATCATAATCTATATTTAATTGCAAGATTTTTCTCACATTTTAATTTATCAATTTAAATATTAATTTTTCCATACAAACAGCTACTTTACTTGCATACATTGATATCTTATATATTATTCATATAAAATTAATTTTTTATAATTAATTTATTTTTTTCACTTTAAGCTTTTTAATTGTAATTTTATCTCCTTCTAAAAAAATCCTTGTAGTTCTTCTTCTATAAACTTTGGTAGCTCAATTCCTGCATCAACAAAAATTTGCTTAAAGAATAGAAACTTGTAATTAGAGTCTTGTGTGATTCTATCTATTCTAGACTCAAAAAACTTAGCTGTTTCTAGTGCTATTCTATAACGTTCCATCTTTTCTGTACTAAATCTTAAATATGTAGAGTTACTCTGTTCAATATCTATTTTTTGATTTTTTTCTGTTTGGATTTCTGCTCCATCCATTATATAGTATCCTTTTTGTCTTAGTGTTGGCATTAGGTCACTTCCTATCCATTCTCTAAATTCTATCCCTAAGGGCATTTTTGTATATGCCAAAAATCTATATAATCCACTTTCATATAAGATAACTATCTTTGGAGCATATTTAATATCTTCTAAGACTTCCAAAAATACTTCTTTAAATTGTTTTAATTCCTCACCACTTAAAGTTCTATAATGTTTTCCCTCTTGAAGTTTTTCTCTGTGAATACAATCATAAATCGCTCGCTTTGTCTGAGTATATCCAAATAACTCTGCAATATTTGCTCCCTCCCAACAAATCTCTCCATTCCAAACTAAATTGTTTACCTTTTTATTTTTAAACTTAGTTGTAATTAAATCATTAATCTTCATGATTCCACTCCTTATATTTTAATGTTAAAGATAAATTTAAGGTTATTGGCAAATCGCCAACGACCTCTACAACACTTGATACATCTAACTTTCCTTCGTAGATAACTTTTAGAAAGTTATTTTTTATAATAATCTCACCCCTCTTTTAGAACTTTCTCCATTTACCTGTGGATAACTTTTTTTATTTTTTATCCACAGGTTTTTCTTCTAAAAATTAAAATAAAAAATCCCCTAAAGATATTTAGCACTAAACTAAAATACCTTTAGAGGATATATTTCAAAATCATATAAAATAATAATCAAAATACTTCTTCTAAAAAATCTTCTACTTATATTGTATAAAACCGTTGAAAAAGAGTAATAATACAATAGAAGTCTTTGATTTTAGGATTCCTAAGATAGTGT
>JBOFVP010000296.1:0-1758 GCA_051653165.1 Clostridium sp. | reverse complement strand
AATTGAGGATGAAAAAGTAATACCTTTGCTTGTTAGACTTTCTACTAGGGAGTTGTTTTTCACTTCTTTTTATTTTAAGGATTTCACAATATGGGGTAGCTATAACTATACTTTCCCTATATTTTTCAAGGATGAAAATATCTTTAATAACATAACTTTGTTTAATATGTTTATATAATTAAAATAGCGTAGTAGATTTATATAATACTTATTTATCTCCTACTCTATTAATTAATCTTAATCTGTTAGTAATATACTTTCATTATTGTTATTAACTCTCCACTCCTTAGTAACCTTCTTTATCTCCACAATTTTCCTTTGTATTTCTTCTAATTTTATTTTATCGTATTTCTTATTATTATATAAATATACGAACTCATCAATACACACAGTCAATTCCTTAATTAAATCTCTATTATTTATTTTAAAAGTCTTCCTCTGTAACCACTCCCTTTCCTCACTTGGCTTAAATTCTTCTTTATCACTTTCAAAAAAATAACTCTCTTTGTAAATACTCATAATTAATAGCTGTTCAAACTCTTTAACAGTAGTTAAAATATGAGCACTACCCATTATGTTATCTGTAAGATTATTGCGATTAATTATACAAGTAACCAATTTTATTGAGATAAGAACTAATATACAGACCAATATAATACTTTTCTTTTTCATTGGATATCATTCACCCTATAAATCCAAGTATATTTTCCCCATTAGAACAAATCCATTAATATTTAGATACCTATATTAGTCATTTTATATCTCCTATACTATTATTTTTGTACTTTAGATTCATTTTACATTGTAAATGTCAATATCAATATTTTGGAACTTTTATGCACTTTCATCTTAACATTCACATACAATTCTTATAAATTTATCTATTCCTTTTTTGTCATCATATAAAATTTACTCTTATATTTCTGCTATCAATCCTACTCAAAAAAATTTACTTAATTAGCCTATTTAATAAAAGTAGAGTACAATATTATTAAAATACTTATCCATCAACAGCTCTAATAATTTGTTTAAATTCAATTAGTCTATAAACATACTTTTATCTTTATTATCAGCTCTCCATTTTATTGCAATCTCTTTAAGTTCTTTTATTTGAGTTTTAATTTCTAATAGTCTTTCTGTATCAAATATGTTTATTTCGATCAAGCTCTTATATTCAATTAATTTCACTTCCAACTCGTTTACTAACTCTCTATTGTCTACTTCAAACTTATAGGCTTTTGCAATCTGAATTTCTTCGTCTATATTAAATCCTCCCTCCCAATCTTCTATTAAGTACTCACCCATATCTATACTCATACCTATATTCTTACTATATTTATCTACAGTATTTATTATATAATTACTTCCCTTAATTTGAGAACCCAATTTTCTACCCTTACCAATAAAACACGTAACTACAGTAACTATAATTATTAAAATTATAATTATTACACTTATTCTATATTTTTTCATAAATCACCTCTTATATTAAAGTTCGTATATATTCAATAAACTTGTCGGCAATAATTTCTTCATTATATAATTCTACAAGTCTACTAGCCCCCTGGTATGATAAGCTCATACAGATTAAGCAATAATCATATCAAAAACTTAAATTGTTTTCCTAATAATCTCTTAAGTTATTTATTCTACTTTTATTGTTTAATCCCTCTTATTTGAGACAATAATCTCGTATAGATAGAGGTTTACTTACGCCCCCTTGAGGCATCTTTTGACCTCGTCGCAAAGACTGTTACC
>JBOFVP010000295.1:0-1944 GCA_051653165.1 Clostridium sp. | reverse complement strand
AGACTTTGGAATACCTCAGAATAGAGAAAGAGTTTTTTGTATTAGTATTTTAAAAGATAAAGTTAAATTTAAGTTTCAGTTTCCAGAGCCAATAAAATTAAATAAAAAGCTTAATGATGTATTAGAGAAGAATGCAGATAAGAAATTTTATTTAAGAACTAATAAAATAATACATTCATATATAGATGAAGAAGTCAGTTATTGCTTAGATGCAAACTATTGGAAAGGAACAACTTTAGAACAGTATTTGACTAAGAGTAGAAGGCAATTAGTATCGGGAGATAGGTACAATGATAATGAGTACTTTGTAAGAAGATTAACACCTTTAGAGACATGGAGATTAATGGGATGTACTGATGGTGATTTTGAAAAAGCACAACAAGCTGTTAGTAATACTAGCTTATATAAGCAAGCAGGTAATAGTATAGTTGTACCTGTTTTAGAGTCTATTTTTAACCAATTATTTAATAAAAAATAGAATAATTATAATTTCAGATAAAAAAGATGGTTACTTTTAATTGTAAGCATCTTTTTTTTATAAAAAAAAATGATAATATATGGAATAATATTCTCTAATATGGCATAATGTAGATTGGACATAAAAAATATAGGAGGGAATATATGAATAATAAGGAAAAAATCATAAAATTGTTTCGGGAAAATGTTAAAGGCAAATCTCCAGATGTTAGTAGAATGAATACTAAACATGATGGGAATAAAGGCCATTGGTTAGAGAAACAGTTTGGTGTTGAACATAATGCTAATAATAGTGCAGATATAGAAGGGTATGAACTAAAAAATGAGACAAGCTCTAAAACAACTTTTGGAGATTGGTCTGCAAATAGATATATATATAAAGTAGGAATATATATAGGTGAATTTAGGGGAGATACAAAGGCGGAGAAACAGGATGATTTCTGTAGAGTTTTTGGTAAGCCAAATAAAGAAAAGGGTGGCCGTTGTTCATGGTCTGGTAGCCCATGCCCCAAAATAGATAGGTACAATGAATTTGGACAAATGTTAATAATAGAAGAAAATTTGGATATTGTTGCAGTATATTCTTATAGTAAGGATATGCGTGAAGGTAAAAATGAAATTGTTCCAAAAAAATTACAACAAGAAAATTTGGAAATAGCAAGATGGTTTGGAACAAAGTCTGCATCAACTAAACGAGAGGATAAATGTCTTAAAGAGAAACTAGAAGATAAATTTAATGACTGTGGATGGTTTACATGTAAAACAGATTCACAGGGTAAATATCATAAAATATGTTTTGGAGAACCGATGACTTATGATAATTGGATTAAATTAGTGAAGTTGGGGGTAGTCTTTTTTGATAGTGGAATGTATCAAGGAAACGATAGACCATATTCTCAATGGAGGGCAGAAAACAAATTTTGGGAAAGTCTAATTGTAGAAATTTATGAATAAATTAAAAAAATTATACGGATGTCTGAATAAAAGTTGTTTAAATAATCATTGACAATCTAATGTAGGTAAATATTGTAAATTGAGAGTTGGTAATTCATATTGGGACAGCCTAATTGAAGAGGTTTATTAAGATAAAAAAGATGTAAGAGTAGATGCTTTTACATCTTTTATATTGATAATATAAAAGATTTAATTTATAATTCTGTATAATAAACTAAGGAGTAATCGCACATGGAAAAAAAAGATTTATTAGTTACAAAAAGAGAAGAATTAAATATTACTAGAAAAGAATTTTCAGATGCTCTGAGACTAAATAAAGAACAGGAAAAGTTAGTTAAATTATGGGAAACAGGCTCTATTGAAATTCCAGATGATATTTATAATAGAATTAAAAAATTTCCTACTAAACCTATTTTGAAAAATGATGATATAGATAAATCAAATTTTAAGATAATAGATTTATTTGCAGGCATAGGTGGAATAAGGCAAGCGTTTCAAAGCTTAGGTGGATAT
>JBOFVP010000294.1:0-3301 GCA_051653165.1 Clostridium sp. | reverse complement strand
TCATTTCATTTGCTGTAAAAGCCCATGCTTTAGCTGATGTAACTAAGTTAGCTATATTTTTATCTTCAAATGTAAAAATCTTAAATCCATAATTACCAATTGTATAATCATAAGATATTTGTTCTTCATATTTACCTGAAATGCTTTTAGATGAATATTTAATAGATGATGATTTCATTAATTCCTTCATAATTTTCACTTGTTGTTTTGTATCTGGTCTTAACTTTTTATCAAAATCATATCGTAAATAGCTTTTACGTGTTAGCTCCACAAAAGCTTCAAAATCAGCTACTCTATTTGCCTCATACACCCTTGTAAATCTCAATTCATTAACATATTTTAATGGATAATCATGAATATTGAAATAATCATTTTTATTAAATAAATCACTTTTAATTTCATCTTTTAATCCATCCATTAATACTTTTAACATTTCTATATCGACTTCATCATCAAAGTTTTCCAACCTCTTCCACTTTGAAATAGTTACCAATCGCCTTTCATCAGTAGATAGGTTATGAAATAAAATTCCTAAATTCATTGATTCTTCTGTAACTAATTGATATCTTAATATCGAAAATAAAACTCTCATTTCCATACCTCCACTTTAAATTTTGTAACTAATAATCAAACTTACAATATCATTTATATGCTCTAATCTATATAAAATGTACTTAACTAATGCCTTTAAATCTTTTTTGCAAAATATTCCACTCACTAGGAATAAGTTGAATTATATCTTTTAATTTTTCTTCTGTTATACACTCCTTAAACTTAATTGCTTCATCCTTTAATATATCTTCATCAATTAAATCTAATTCAAAAAACAAATTGTATAAAGAATCGAGATTCAACTTCATTACTCTTTCATCTTTGTAATCTTCATCATTAATAAGCTTCTCCAACTTTTTCATATCCCATGCATGCCTTAAATTAAATATATGTGAGTGATCTATTATATACATATAAAAACCACCTGTTCCTTTAAGACTTTGTAGGAGAATATTTCCATTATGTCTATCTTCATTAAAAATTAAATGATCAAATAAAATTATTTTATTTATCTCATTCTTATTTAATATCCTATTTACTACTTTAGGTGAATTAATATATGGAGTAGATTTTTCTAAAGTACTACTATAGAAGCACACACCTTCTATTTCATCATCATAATCTAATTCTTCTTCTACTTCACTATAATCAGTATTATCATCAATAATACAAATACCTCAATCTGGTATCCTTATTGATAAAGATTTAGCTATTTCTAATGCTACTAATTCATTAACTAATACTTTATTCCCCCAGATTCCATCTGGTGTTTTAATAAAAGCATGCTTCCCTCCAATTATCCCCTCAAAAGGCTGTGTTGCATTTTCTAATCTTCTTACAAGTCTTTCTACATGCCTCATTATAAAAGTATCCCTTCTAGTAAAATTTAATATCTAATATTTTAACACAACTAAAATAAATAATATATATTTTTATCTTTAAATACTAATTCTCTTCTCTTTTTTATACCTAAACGCCATTAATCCACCACCAACAAATAATAAAACTAAAACAAACCCTTCAACTAAAAATCTTCCCCTATAAATACTCCCAATACCATTCCACATTACAGTTTCAATAGTCATAACCTTAAACAACCCTAAAGTTACAACCATAGAAACCCCAATAAGAGTAATATATCTACTACTTTTTCTAGAAATATAAGAAGAAACTAAAGCAACCCCAAAAGATAAAATATAAACAAGAACCACAGCAAAAATCATATACTCCCTTAAAGTAAAGTCATGCCAAAGCATAGTATTATTCATCCAAGAATTCACACTAGAATTATAAAACATCTCAATGGTATTATCCCTAGTTAAAAACAAACTAAATAACACACCAAGCTCCACCGTTACTATAATTAATGCCGCTAAAAGAGCCCCCTGCACCTTGTCCTTATATAACCTTCTTCCCCTTTTTGAAGTATATTGAAGATACTCAAGCTTTCTATGCTTATCCTTTGTAAATATAGGTGCAACTAAAAACATAACTGATATCATTACTAAAACTGCACTCCAAAAAATAAACAAGCTAAAGTTTGAAAAAACCTCCTCAGGCAAAATATCATTATACCCCTTGCTATTTTGTATGTTTTCAATTAGTCTAATCTCATGGTCTACCATCTCTTCCTCCCTTGTCTTAATACCGGTACATATATATATTCGTAGTAACTTTTAAAATAGTTTTAATTATTTTTTAAATTTTAAAGTTTAACTTCTCACTCTTTTCCTTTGAGATCTCTTCTCTAATACTCTTTCCATCACAAATAACGGAAGTGCACATTTCCCTAATTCTATCATAAACCCTTTCATCATATCTATTCCTAATATCCTTTAAAGTAAGGTTAGTAGTAATAATAGTAGGTAAATTATTTCTATACCTTCCATCAATTATTCTATAAACCCTAGAGCTAGTCCACTCATTTTTAAGCTCAGTACCCAAATCATCAATAATCAAAAAATCTGCACTAGAAAAACTCCTAATAATACTCTCCTCCTCCTCTCTTCCATAAGGGTCATAGGTTGACTTAATCCTATCTAAAATACCATTAATACTAATACAAATAGTTGGAACACCCTTGGCTAATAAATAGTTTGCAATACAACAAACACCATAGGTTTTACCACATCCAGGATTACCATATATTATTAATCCTATATTATCTTCCTTAATCCTTTTATACTGCTCAGCATAAGACTGTATTACATTAAAAAGCTTGCTATTACCCCTTAAATAATTCCAATTTTGAAAAGTAGCATCCTTATATCTACTATCCATAAGGGAGTTTTTTACAATCCTATTTAAATAAATCTGTCTCTCCTTCTCCCTTTCAATCCTTTCCTTTTCAGCCTTTATTTTCACAGTACAGGAGCAAATCTTTCTTACTCTTTTTATTTGTCCAAATAGTTCTATATTCCTTTCTAAAGGTTCCTTACAAACCTTACAAACCTCTATTTCATCATTACCAGCCTGCCCTAAACCCGCTTCTAGAATTCTTCCTAAATTCATCATCATAATCTTCCTCCCACTTAGTTTTATTATCCCTCTCTAAATTTTTATATGACTTCCTTTGCTCCTTATCCATTTCATCCCTAGTCTTCCAATCATTTAAAATCCTCTCAACATAGCTTAAACTAAAACAACTATTAAAAGCCGCAATTCTAAAGGCATCCAAAATCCACTTCTTTGAAAAGCCTAAAATATTTTTATTAATTCTATCCTTCGCCTCTGAATCTAACTCCCCAAA
>JBOFVP010000293.1:0-3278 GCA_051653165.1 Clostridium sp. | reverse complement strand
TTTATTTTTCTTCTCTATTTGGTGAAATATTTCTTCTTCCACCTTTGCATTTACCTTCTAATTTTCCACTACCATCCCATTTTTCTATGTACTCTTTATATTGATCATACATTTGTTGAGCTTCTTCCTTTGATATTTTGCCATCAATCACAAGCTTATCTATGCGTTCTTTTCTATTTGAAAGCTTAACATCTTTAAATTTGTCTAATACACCATAATTTTTAGCTATTTCACCATAACTCTTCCCTTTATTATGTTCACTTTTAATTTCCTCAATTGACTTACCTGTTAATTGAGATAAAATATCTGCTGGATGCTTTACCTCCTTGGCATTTGCCATAACAAAATTAAAACATACAATTAATACCAAAGATAAAAATCCAATCTTTTTTATGTTTTTACTCATAAAATCATCCCTTCAAAATTCAATCTATGCTTAGTATTTACTGTATGTTAAAATTTATACATTTTTTATTAATTTATCCTCATTTACTAGTTTAAATCCAATCCCCTTATAAAACTGAATTAATGCTTCATTATTAGCTCTAAGCGAAATCTTATCTAGCTTGTTATCTAACGTAATTTTTTCAATTTCACCCATTAATATATTACTTAACCCTCTTCCTCTATACTCCTTTTTTATTATTATATTTGATAAATATAATTCATCCCTACTACATTCTCTGTCAAATAAATAGTATATAGCTAAACCAACTAACATTAACTTTCTTACAATACCTTTTTGCATTGGCATTAAAAGAATATCTGCTTTAAATGTTTGAGTTTTAAGTTCATTACCCTTTAAGTATAAGCTAATTCCAATGACATTATTTCCATTAGTAAGACATATAATATTATTATAACTAAATCTATTGTCTTCCTGCTTAATTAGGTATACCAATCTTTCTAAATGCTCTTCTTTAGTCCCTTTTCCCCATTCATACTCTGGGTAATTTTCTGTTTCATATATTAAATCCGCTATAATCTTAGCATCATTTTTTTCTGCTCTTCTCGTTACTAGCTTATCCAAGCTCCCATTCCTTTCTTATTCAACTCTGTTTCTAATTTCTCCATTATAAAATGCCTTTATATTTTCTATTACATCCTTAAATAATCTTTCTCTAGCCTCTTCACTTGCCCAAGCTATATGTGGTGTAAGAACTAATTTTTCTTTATTATTAACCTGTAATAATGCATTATCACATTTTATAGGCTCAACCTCAAAAACATCCAATGCAGCTCCTCCAATTAAATCTTCATTAATTGCTTTAGCCAAATCTTGTTCATTAACTATTGGCCCTCTCCCCATATTAATAAGAACTGCATCTTTTTTCATCTTCTTAAATGCGTCATAATTCATTAAATTATTTGTATTATCATTTAGTGGTGCATGAATTGAAATTATATCAGCTCTTGTAAGTAATTCATCAAAATCAACTCTTTCATATTCATTAGATGAATTTCTTCCTGATGTAGAATAATACACTACTTTCGCTCCAAAAGCCTCAGCTACTTTAGCAACACCCTTCCCAATATTTCCAAGACCAATTATACCATAGGTTTTTCCGCATATATCTTTAAATGAACGCTCTAAATTAGTAAAAATATCTGACTTACAATATTCACCTGCCTTCACATAATCATCATAAAATCTTATATTATCATAAAGATGTAATAATGTTGCAAATGTGTGTTGCACAACTGTTGGGGTTGAATACCCTGCAACATTTGTAACTCCTATTCCTCTACTTTTAGCATATGAAATATCAATATTATTAAATCCTGTTGCAGTTTCACATATTAATTCTAGGTTTTTTGCTTCTTTTAAAATTTCTTCATCTAAAACTACCTTATTAGTTAAAACAATATGTGCATCTTTTATTCTATCTTTCACCTCATTCTTATGTGTAACATCATAGTAATTAACACTTCCAAATTGATTTAATCTATTAAAATCAATGTTTCCTAAAGTTTTTCCGTCTAATACAACTATATTTTTCATAAAATTCACCCTTCTTACAAAAACTATTTTTATATTTATTTTAACATAATACATATCTTTCAATAAAGATAATAAATAAATTATTCAATGGAGGAATTACAATGTATGATATTTTAATAATCGGAGCTGGTGTAATAGGTGCTTCTATTGCTAGAGAACTATCAAAATATAAATTAAAAATATGTGTCTTAGAAAAAAATTATGATATTGCTAATGGTACTAGTAAAGCAAATAGTGGAATAATACATGCCGGCTTTGATGCTGAACCAAATACATTAAAGGGTAAATTAAATGTTATTGGTAATTTTATGTTTGATGCTCTTCAAAAGGAACTTAACTTTCCATTTAGACGAAATGGCTCCTTAGTTCTAGGTTTTTCTGATGAAGATAAACATACCCTATTATCCTTAATTAAACGTGGCATGGACAATTCTGTACCAAACTTACAGCTTCTTGATCAAAACGAGATTATTAGGTTAGAACCAAATGTTAATCCACTAGTTAAATATGCTCTTTATGCTCCTACAGCAGGTATACTATCACCCTATGAATTTACTATTGCCCTCTGTGAAAATGCTTGGGAAAACGGTGTAGAGTTTAAATTGAACTCTAAAGTTACATCAATTTCTTCAAAAAACTCTTACTTTGAGGTTCAATGCAATGATATTAGTTATTCAAGTAAAATAATAATAAATGCAGCTGGAGTTTATAGTGATGAAATTAATAACATGATATCTAACAATAAATTTACTATAACAGGTAGAAAGGGTGAGTATATTTTATTAGATAAAAAATCTGGTATTTTGGTTACCTCAACCCTTTTTAGAACCCCCACAAAATATGGTAAAGGAGTTCTTGTAACCCAAACAGTTGATGGCAATTTGCTTGTTGGTCCTACCGCTATAGATGTTGATAATAAAGATGATACTTCAACTTCTAAGGATGGATTAAATGAACTAGTAAATAAAGGCAAAGAAATTTTACGTGATTTTCCAGATAAAAATATTATTTCTGCTTTTGCTGGAATAAGAGCTAATAATTCTACTGGAGATTTTATAATAGAAGAAGCTTCCGATGTAAAAAACTTTTTTAATGTTTTAGGAATTGATTCACCTGGGTTAACGGCTGCTCCTGCAATTGCATTATTAATTAAGGATTTACTCTCTGATAAAATCTTACTAGAAAATAAGGATAACTTTTTGCCTTACAGAAAATCTATTCAACCTATTCGATCTATGAGTAATAAAAAGAAAATGGAATTAATTAAGGATAATCC
>JBOFVP010000292.1:0-1196 GCA_051653165.1 Clostridium sp. | reverse complement strand
GAGAAATATTTAAATACTTCTAAAGATTTAGCCTCATCATTCACTATCAACTCTACTTTAGCTATGTTCTCTTCTAGCTTTTTAATATCTACTGGTTTTATTTTTTCAAAGAGCTCCTGAAAAATAACACTCTCTAAGGCTATCCTTATTTTTACAACCTCTTCTACATCTTGTTTTGTAGTTCTAGGTACTGTTACCCCACCTTTCTCTCTCGCCTCTACAAGACCTTCTAACTCTAACATTCTAATAGCTTCCCTTAATGGTGTCCTACTCACCTTTAATCTCTCTGCATACTCCTCTTCTACTACTCTACTCCCTTCTTTTATTTTTCCATTTACAATCTCATTTTTTAAATAATCATATACTTGTTCACGGATTGATTTATTTTTCTTTATAAGCATCATATTCCCCCTTCTTCTATCTCATCTTAAATCATCACTATTTTCTCTAAACTACAGTATTTATATATTTGACACAAAATATAATCTTTAGGTTTCATTATATCACAAATACTTTTTTGTTATCTATTTTTTTCTATGACGACTTGAAAGAATACCTAACTCTTCTCTATATTTTGCTACGGTTCTTCTTTGAATTACTATTCCTTTCTTCAATAAAAATTTTAGAATCTCCTCATCTGAGAATGGTGTTCTTGAATCTTCTAGCTCTATAATTTTTAAAATCTCGAACTCTATATTTTGTTTTTTTTCATCTAAAACTATATATTTTTTTAAACTCTCTATTTTATTTCCTCTTCTTATAAATTTATCTTTTACAGCTCGTGAGACAGTAGATTCATGCAAATCCAAGTCACAAGCAACATCTTTTATTTTTAAGGTTTTCAAAAATCCATCTTTTAAAATAAAATATTTTTGATAATTTAAAATATGATTACTAACTCTTAAAAGTGTTTTTTGTCTTTTTTGAATACTTCTTTCTAAAGTTAAAGCTAGATTATAATTTTCCTTGTTGTTACTCTTTATTTTAATTTTAGGAATATCCTCTTCGTTTAAAGTTACTACAAGTTCACCATCTATTATATCTATAAAAATATCTGGGATAATATATTTCGTTTTTTTATTTACATAGTATCCTCTTGCTGGCTTAGGATTTAAAGCTTTTATTAAATCTATATATTTATTTAAAGTTGAGAGCTCTACCTCTCTTTCTAAGCATATTTTTTTGAAATTTTTATT
>JBOFVP010000291.1:0-4740 GCA_051653165.1 Clostridium sp. | reverse complement strand
ATAAAAGAAACGTCTTTTATTACAATAAAATAAAGTTTGGAGAATAACATGAGTAAAAATTTTAATAAATATCTTAATGTATTAGTGATACCTACAGAATTTTGTAATATGAGATGTAAATATTGTTTTCATAATGAGTATAACGAGGGAAATGAAAGAATGAGTTATGAAACATTAGAAAAAATATTCAGAGCAATATTACCACATTATAATGAAGTAAGTTTTATTTGGCATGGTGGAGAACCATTGTCAATGGGAATAAATTTTTTTAAAAGAATAATTGAGTTGCAAAATAAATATAATGTTAATAGCATAAAAATTGATAACAAAATTCAAAGTAATTTAACACTTTTAAATAAAGAGTTAGCTGAATTTTTAGTTGAAAATAAGTTTGGTGTAGGAGGCTCATTTGATGGTATAAAAAATGATATTACGAGAGGAAACACTAAAGATATTTTAAAGGGTAGAGAAGTATTAAAGAATGAAAATAAGAATTGTGGAATGATTCAAGTTGTTTCTAATATGAATATAGATAGTTTAATAGAAAGTTATGAAGACTTTAAGAAAAAGAATATAAACTATACTATAAATATGTACATAAAACCTGGCAATATATCAACTAATGAATTAAGTTTATCAAAGGACGTTTTAATAAAGAAAATGTGTGAATTATTTGATTATTGGTTACATGATGTAAGGTGTAATATACATATAAAATACTTTTATACGATAATAGATTATATATTAAATAAGCGTAAATCTATTTGTACATATACATCTTGTATTGGAAAATGGATATGCATAAGACCAAATGGTGATATTACACCTTGTAATAGATATTTTCCTAATGAATATACGTATGGAAATATAAATAAATTTGATAATGTTATAGAAGCATTTAATTCAGAAGGGATAAATAATTTATTAAAACAATCCATTATTAGAAGAGAGAAGTGTAAGTCATGTAGTATATATGATTTTTGTAGTGGGGGATGTAATAATGTTGCCTTAAATGAAAACGGTATAGAAAATAATGGGGGATTATCATGTGAATTTTTAAAAGAAATGTATATGTATATAGAAGATAAAATTTTAAATGTTAAATTATTTACGGAAGATGAGCTAAAAGAGAAGATTAATCCTAAACTAGTTAAAATGCTGAATAATAATTTATAAATAAATTGTATATTGTTTAAAATAAAAACTAAATATATATAATAATAATGAATTAGAATAGTTAAAAGTTTGCAATATATGCATATAATTGCATTAAAAACTCTTACTTGTATTAAGAATATACAGGTAGGAGTTTTTAAATTTTAGGAGGAATTTAAGATGAGAAAGATTTACAAGGAAAGTCAGTTACTAGAGTTAATCAAATATCCAAGGTCGGTTATTGAATACATTAAAGAAACATTTTCTATAATAAATGAAAATTATGGAGAGGACAGAGATATTGATAATGATTTAGGTGGTTATGTACTTCTAGCACAAAATATAGTAGATATAGAAATATTGAAGCAAGATAAATTACAAGGATTAGTACCAGAATATACTGATATCATTGAATGTAGTGAAGGAGTTAATTGGACTTCTTCACTATTTTTACTTTCAAGTGATTTTTCAATAGTGGTTATATGTACAAAAGAACTTTCTAAGTTCCTATTAGAATAGTTGGAGGAAGGTATGAGTAAGAAGAAAGAGAGAGACGTTATCAAGAGTACTAAATATTGTGACCTGTTGGTTCAAGCTTGTTTAGTTGATGAAGAGTATACCTATTGTATAGAAAGGATTTATGTTAAGTCTAAAAAGACAGAGGAAATAAGATTTAGCTTATATAAAGATACAATAAAATCAGATAATAGATACATTCCAAGGAGTTTAGATGTTACAGAGCTAGAGTTAATGGAGCTAATAAAGAGTTCAATTAAAGGAAAAGTATTTTCAGATGGATTCATAGATATGTTGAAGCAAGAAATAAATAAAGTTTAAAGGTCTTAATTACTATTGGTGTAGTGATTAAGGCTTTTTTATATGTAAGGAGTTAATAAGGGTATGAAGAGAATTTTGTGTGTAGGTGTAATTAGAGCTGGAAAGCTTATAGTTAAATTTAATAACAAGGAGACAGAGAAAGATGTTTAAACAAGATAGTAGATATGTAACAAGAGGAGTAAATTCTGAAATAGATATAAGGCTACAACTAGCAATGTGGTCACTTATAGATATATTGAAAGTACAAGAAGATGTAGAAGTAGATTACTTACAGGTATTTAAGTTAAAGAAGGAAGAAGATTTCATTAAGATTGAGCATAGCCAAGAAGTGCCAGAGTATAAGAGTGTTCATAGGATTGAAATAGATGATATAGAGCTAGTTAAAGATACTACGATATTTGTAATTGATAGTGGGGATTACTCAACTATGTTACTGCCAGAAGAATACTAATATGGAGGGTTACAGAATGAAATTAAGTAAAGAAAAGACCTTTGATTATGATAGCAAAGAGCTTCTAGGGGTTATGAGAATTGATTTCTATGATGGAAGATTAGCTAACCAATGGAATCCAAGAGAGTTAATAATAGAACTTAATAACAACAAGAAAATAGACCTAAGTACATTGCAGAAAGAGTTAAACTATATTCAATTTGAGCTATTAAAAGACTTCAATAAAATTGTGGAGCAATGTGATGGTACAGGCTATGATAAAGAAACTTTAGTATATATAGATTTAGAAATTGCTAAGTATGTAATAAAGCTAATACCAGTTAAAGATAGTTATTCATATGTCTACACATACCTAAAGGAGGTGGGATAGATGAACCCAATATTAATATTAAAGATACTAGCAGTTGTATTACAGATGATAGCTAGTGGGTTATCAGAGACAGAAGCTATTGCAAGTGCATCAGCAACGTTTGGAGTATCTAAGAGTTTCATAAGAAACCTATTCTAGCATGAAACTAAATAAATTTTCACTAAATATTTATTGAATTTTTAATGAGTATTTAGTGAGTTTTTATTTAGTTAAATAATGAGATGAAAATTTTTTGAAAGTTAGCAGTAAAATTGAGAAATAGAGAGATATAGCTATGTGTAAAATAATTCAAAATAAGAATAATAATTTAAACATACCCCAAATTACATATAGTTACATAAATGGAAGGCTGGAAGTCCTTGCTTAAAATTTTTTTATTTTTTTTACGTAAGGAAAGTCTTTCAGTAAGATAAATGAATATAAGGAATATTAATACATAGTAAGAAAATGGATGTAAAATGAAAATCGAAGTTGAAAGCAGAACACCATAAAAAAAATAATGTAATATTGAGTCATGGCAGAAACCCGAATAAATAATAGGAGAGATAATAATGGGATACATAACAAAAAATAATAAGGGATTTGATTTAAAACCTGGAGCATATCTAGGGGAAGTTGTACATCATGAACCAAATGGTAGTAAGGTAACTAGAACTAACCAAGTTTTTCAACAAGGCTATATTCATATAAAACTTTCTAATGATGCAATGGTCAAACAATATCTTTTAGAAGCTCCTTGGAAAACATTCTTATTTTATAAGCTAGTAAAAGCTATAAAGCCAGAATTAAATTTGAATGAAGAATACATGGGATTTAGTTTTTTTGAACTAATTGGTGAAAAAGTAGTTGTAGATATTGAATATGAATTCAATGGTATTTCATCATTCCCTAATATTACTAACGTTTATAACTTAGAAGATGGAATGAAGATAATCAAACATCAAGAAACTGTAGAGCAACTAAGAGCAGAGAAAGGGATATTAGATATGAATGAAGTACAAGCTAGGGCAGAGGAAATTGAAATGTCAAATGATGTTTTAGAAATTGATGAAATGAATGATGATAGTTTTATTACATTTTAAAGATTAAAAGGTGATTTAGTACAAGCTAAATCACCTAAGAAATGAAGGAGGAAGTATGACAAAGTTAGCTAAAGTAAGAGGAAGAAGACCAGCACCAAAGGTTCAAGTAAAACCACAGGTGAATGATGAAAATACAAATGAGGTTGAAGCTAACACTTTCATTCAAAGTAGTGAAAGTGAATTGAACCTAACAAGCAATATATTAAGTGAGGGAAAAAGTATTAATATACTTGATTTTACTTATAGTGAAAAAGGGCTATATTACAGTAGCAAAGATAAAAATTCAGGAGAGATAAAGAATACCCAAATTTCAGATGGTGTTCATGTAGAAAATGTAGTACATAACATAGATGATAGGAATACATATATGAACCTAATGTATAACTTAAATGGTCAGTGCATTAATATTAAGAGTCCTATGAGTGTTTTAATACCTAATGAGTTAATAAAGTTATTAGGAAAAGGAGTTGATATTCAACATCAACATAAAAATTTAATTTCTATATTCTTAAATGAGCAAAGAAAGCAAGTTCCACATAGAAATGTGTATAGGAATTTAGGATGGCATAATGCAATGAATAGTAATGAATTACTATATAGGCACAATAGAGTATTTACTACAGATGAGTTTGAAATGGCTGTGTGTGATGAAGAGCTTTCAGACTATGATGTAAAACCTAAGGGACATCTACTATCTTGGAGAAATATGTTTAGGAATCATGTAGAAGGTAATGTGTACGCTGAAACATTAGTCTGTATAGGAGCATCTTCAATATTAGTAGGTTATTTAGCAAAGCTTAATAATGATATGGATAGTTTACTAATACATCTGTATGGAAATAGCA
>JBOFVP010000290.1:0-9626 GCA_051653165.1 Clostridium sp. | reverse complement strand
AATGAAAGTTACTGCTTATGTGTCAGAAGAAATTGCTAGGCATATTAAGAATAATGAGGATTATACAGTTATTGAAAATCAAGGAATAATTCCTTTGTTAAATGATATAAGTTTAATGGATGAAATTTGTAATGATAAGGATGCTTTTAAATACTTAAAAGATATAGAAATTGATGGAGATTATTTTGTTTTTGATATATTTAGCGAAGTAGAAGATTTAGTTAGATACAAAAAAAAATTTTTTGTAGATTCGTTATATAAGAAAGAGTTGCTTAAAAAGAATTTCAAGCCTTCAAAAAGAGAACGTATATATAGAGAAAACATAGAAGAGGAATTTTTTGAAGAAGCCTATATAGTTTTTTTAAATAAAATAATAAGGCAAGTACATCTGAAAAGAGTCTTTTTATTAGATATTAGAATTAATAATGAATCTAATTTAGATGAAGTTAATGAAATTAATATGCTATTAGAAAGATATTGTAAAATAATAAAAAAAATATCTCCTGGAATTAATATTATTAATATTAACCTAAAAAAAATAGATATAGGATTTAAATTGGATAAAATTAATTTAACAGAATTAATAACTGATACTGTAGAATGTATAAAGATATTCAAAGGAGAAAGAATTTTCCCATCACGATATCCTATAAAATATTGCTTTCAAAGCGCAAAATTGATGAATAAAGATAAGTTAATAGTTTCATTCTCATCATTTTCATCAAAAGAGCCTAAGTATAACTATAAAACAACATTGGAACTTATTGATTGCAATAAGTTATTTATTCTAGATGATTATTGTGAAAAAGGGAGCTATTATATTGGAATGGATGGAGAGTTTAACATAGAAAATTCAGTATTCAGCTTAATATGTAATATAGCATCAATTAATGAAATAAAGTTTAAAAATATTATTAGTATTGGTACATCAAAAGGAGGTACAGCAGCACTTTATTACGGGATTAAGTATAACTTTGGTAATGTAATTGTAGGAGCACCTCAATATAGTATAGGGAGCTATTTAAGTGATTTATCAATAAAAAGATATGCAAATCAAATTTTTGGGAAAGTAACAGAGGCTAATAGAGTAAAGTATGATAATCTTATTAGAATATCATATCAAGATACATTTTATGGAGAAATTAGAATAATTACTAGTGAAGGTGATAAACAGTATAAGAAGGTTTTAAAGGAAATAGAGTATTTAGCAGAAGAATATAAAGTGAATTTACATTTAAGTAAGTGTGACATAAGAGAACATTCTGAAATTTCTAAAGTATTTCCTAAATATTTGATTGAAAATTTGAATCAAATATTAAATTACACAACAATTAGACCCACTAGTATATTTAATATGAAGAATTTAATTTCTAACATAATAAAGTTATTAAGAAAGAGGTGACTAATTAAATGAGTGTATTAAATGTTATTGGGTTAGGTTATATAGGGCTACCTACTGCTTTAATGTTTGCTGAAAGCGGTATCAAGGTTGTGGGTAGTGATATAAATACTAATATAATAGACAAACTTAAAGATAAGGAACTAACATTTAATGAATATGGGTTAGAAGAAGTATTTAATAATGCAATTAACAATGGTATAGAATTTTGTACTAAATATATAAAAACTAATAGGTACATAGTTACGGTACCTACGCCATTCATAGAAAGTAATAAAAAGATAGATGTAACATATGTTATATCAGCTATTAATTCAATAATAGAAATCTGTGAAAATAATACAATAATAGTTATAGAGTCAACTATATCACCAGGCACGATTGATAAATTTATTAGACCAATAATAGATGAGTATAATTCCAAATTTATAAAGAATATAAAAATAGCACATGCACCTGAGCGAATTATTCCAGGAAAAATGATAAGTGAATTAAGAGGAAATTCTAGAGTTATAGGTGCGGATGACAAAACTGTTGGAGAAACAGTAAGTTTGTGGTACAAGAGTTTCTGTAAAGGTGAGATAGTGGTAACCGATATAAAAACAGCTGAGATGAGCAAGGTTGTGGAAAATACTTATAGAGATGTGAATATTGCATTTGCGAATGAATTAGTTAGGATATGTAGAAAAGAGCAAATTGATGTTTATAAGCTTATAAAAGTGGCAAATATGCATCCAAGAGTCAATATATTACAACCAGGACCAGGAGTTGGGGGACATTGTATTTCGGTAGATCCTTGGTTTTTAGTAGGTGATTATCCTGACATAGTTAATATAATATTGAGTGCAAGGAAGGTGAATAATTCCATGCCATTATATGTAATAGAAAGGATAAAGGAAATAATGCTTGAAAATAAAATAAGTGATATATCTAGAGTAGGATTATATGGACTCACATATAAAGAAGATATAAATGATATTAGGGAAAGCCCAAGCATACAATTAATTAATGAACTAAATAAAGTGCTAATCAATGGTGTTAAGTCTTATGATCCATGGATTGAAACAAAATTGTTTGAAGGACAATATACAGATTTTGAAAAATTTATAGACGATATAGATTTACTTGTTATTATGGTAGGTCATGAACATATAAAGCAAAATAAAGATTTAATAAGAGATAAACTTATACTAGACACACGTAACTGCATTAATTTTAAAAGCAATTATAAATTATAGGAAGAGGATGCAATACAACATGTGTAAAAGCAATAATTTAGGAGAATTAAAATATAATAGAATTGAAGCAAGAGTTGAACAATCAAAAATAGAAGATGATAAATTAATTATTAGAGGATATTGTTTTGTAAGAGGGATTGAATGTAAAGAATTAAATCAGATACGGAGACAAGTTATAATTAAATCTAGAAGTTCAATGATAGAAAAAACAATCGAATGTATAAGTGATTATAGAACGGACTTAACACATATTTTTAAGGAGGATGGATTAATTTATCAGTGGGGTGGATATAAAGATATAATAATTGATTTAAAAATATTGGGTACAGATATATATGATATTTATATGGATTTGAAAATCAATAATCAGTGTTATAGAGTTAATTTTAAGTATATGTTAGCGGAAACAAGGAATAGTTTAAAGTTAATATATTTAAAAGATAAAGAAATTTCATTCGGATTTTCAGAAGGTACAAACTTATATGTTAATATTAGAGAACTTAATATTATGGGGAAATTTAAGTCTATGATTAGGCATAAAAGGAGAGATTTAAGGTTTAACCTTGGATTATTAAGAAGAAAACAATATAAGTCATTCGTGTTAGTTTATATGTATAAAGTATTTAATAGATATTTAAGAAAAAAAGAGATTTGGCTAATGGGTGAGAGGGCTGATACAGCTCAAGATAATACGTTTCATGTTTTTAAATATGTATACCAGGATAGAAAAGATATAAATGCATACTATGTGATAGATAAAAGTTCTAATGATATAAAAAGATTAAAAAATATGAAGAAAATAATTAAATTTGGAAGTTTAAAGCATACGTTATATTTATTAAGTTGCAAGTACTCAATTAATAGTTATTATGAAAAGCCTAATATGTATACTAAGGAATATAAGGATATAACAAAATATTATCCAGAATTTAAAAAAAATAAGAAAATATTTTTGCAACATGGAGTTATTGGTGTTAGTAGAGTTAACCATGTGCTTCACAAGAATAGGACAAACTATGATATGTTTATTACTAGTTCTAAATTTGAAAAAGAACATATTGTTAATGAATTTGGGTATAAGGATGTTGAAGTAGCAATAACTGGATTGGCACGGTGGGATAATTTGATAAAAAATAATGAAGAAAATAAAATACTATTAATGCCAACATGGAGAAATTGGATAAAGAGCGAAGAAGAACTATTGAATTCTGAGTATATTAAAAGTTATTTTAATTTACTAAAAAGTAGTGAGTTATTAAATATACTTAATAACTATAACTATGAGTTGATTTTTTATCCACATTATCAAATACAGAAACTGATAAATAGCTATGGCATGGAATTTGATGAAAGAATTAAAATAATTAAGAAGGGAGAGTGTACTGTACAAGAGTTAATAAATCAAAGTAAAGTATTGATTACAGATTATTCAACAGTTGCGTTTGATTTTGCTTACAAAAAAACGCCTGTAGTATTTTATCAGTTTGATTATGACCAGTTTTATTCAAGGCATTATGCAGAGGGACCAATAAATCATAAAGAAGAACTATTTGGATTAGTTACGGATGATGAGAGTATATTAATAAATGAATTAAAATATATACTTGACAACAAATGTGAGATGAAAAATGAATATATTGATAAATCAAATAAATTTATAGAGTGTAGATATGATAAACATTGTGAGACTATAGTAAAAGTTATAGAAAAAATTAAGTTATAGAGAGGGATATATTATGAACATTCAAATTAAGGGAAGTTGTGTTACGAGAGAAGCATTTAATTATTACAAGGAGATAATTAAGGATGAGGAAATAATAGTAGATAATTATATTTTTCAAAAGCCAATAGCAGTATTAGGAAGTGAAAAAATAATAATAGAAGAGGAAAAAAAGGATAAGATTCAATGCAATCTTATAAATTCAAATTCAGTTAGAGATTTTGTTGTAAGAGATTTAACTCAAAGTTTAGATAAAAACTATATTAAAGCAGATAAAGCACATGATTACTTTTTCATAGATTTAGTTGATGAAAGGATGTCATTAATACCATATCAAAATAGTTTTTTAGAGTATAGACCAGAAATATTAAAGGAATTTAGAGGTGTAAAAAGGATTAAAAATACTACGGAGTTATTTAAAAAGTATTTTGATAATTTTATAAAAGAAGTATTAAAGTATTATAGTAAAGATAATATCATTTTGCACAAAGCGTATGGGGTATATACAACAAAATTTAAAGAAACAGATTATGATTTAATAGAAACATTTGAAGATTTAAATGATAAAAAAAATATAATAAATTATTCTCAGCAAAGAGTTATAAATACAAATAAATGGTATATGGAACTATATGATTACATTGAGGAAAATTATAGTTATATTAAAGTGATTGAAATTCCATTATGTAAATATGGAAGTGATATAGATCATAAGTATAAAAGAGGAATTTACCACTATGAAAAAGCTTATTATTTAGAATTTCTTGAAGCATTTAAAGATATTATAGAGGGTAAGTATTCAAAGCAAAGTGTTTTTGAAATTAATAAATACAATAAAGATAAAATTAAATTTTTAGAAAATGAGATGCTAATTAAAGACGATATTACAAAAAATAATGAGAAGATAGATGAACTAAAGAAGCAAGTTGGACAACTGAAGGAAATGAATTTAAGTAAACTTAAGTCTAAGTCAAGAGTTAACGTTATTAGAGGAATAAATGGGGAAATACTATATAAAAATGTAACAAAAAATGGTGTTTTAATTGCTAGGATTCATTATAACAACAATAAATTAGATAAAAAGGAAATATACAATACTTTCGGAGAGATAGAAACAATAATAAAATATATTGGTAGTAAAAGTATTTATGATGAGATATCAATAGATAAAGAAGGGGATATAACTGAAATTAGAAGAGTAGATAATGGGAAGTTGCAAGAAGTTCTTATGTATAGAGATACAAAAAGGACTGGTGTACCTGAGATGAGAATAAGATTTGATGAATCAGGAAAAAGAAAAACATTTGAGAGATTTCATTTTAATGGTAAAAGATTTAGCTTAACATTATACAATGAAAATGGTGGTTATAAAGAAGTAAGATTTTTCAATCCAAATGGAAGTATAAAGAAAAGAAGAATATACATTCAAAAAAATAGAGTATTAAAAGACTTGGAGTTTAATGAGGGGAAAATTGTGAAGGAAATACTGTATTTTGGTAATGGATGTAAGAAAGAAATTAGATATTACAATGGTAATGGAGAAATTGGCTATAGGAAAAAGAGAGAAAAAATGAATCAGAATTATGTAATAATTTAAATAGTAGAAAAGGTGATTGGGTGTGGGGAATGTAGTTAAGATTATTTTTACAGAAAGTACAGATAAAAATGTTACAGATGAAGTAAGATTAAATAATAAGGAAAGTATCTCAAATCTTTTTTTAAATTCGCAATGTAAGTGCATATTATTAATAGATAAACTAGAAAATATAAGATATGAAAATTTACAAAAATTAGAAGAAGAAATAAATTTAAGTAATGCTGAGATATTCTTAACAAATGATTATATTAACTATGTGATTAATGATATTAATTTAGAATCGTTAATTGATAATAATTTGATTAAAGGTATACTTTCAAATAGTAATGGAATTATATTGAATAAAAGTATACTATTACATCCAAATATACGTAATAGAAAGCAGGATTTCTTAGTTACTAAGCAGTTTATGTATTGGATGAGCAAGCAAACAATAGAAATTCAAATGGTTGATGTGAAAATTACAAAGTATAAAATTGATAAAAATAATGATGTAGTTAAACAGTTAGAAGCAATGAAAAAAATCAAATTAAAAAAACCAAATGTTGACTTACTGAATATGATGAAATATATTATAAATAATTTAAGCTATTTTAGTAAAAATACAGTGGATGAGTTAGTATTTAGTATAAAACAAATATTGAATTTAATAAATGATGAAGAAATGTTTAAATTTATTGAGGCATTAAATAAAACTGAAGCAAATAATATGAGTTTTGTGTATAATATGCTTAAGTATTTTTCTAAAGAGCAATTAATGGTATATTGTGAACAAGACAAATATTTAAAGAATATAGAAGAAGAATTAAGTGATAAAAAGAAAGAAAATGAAAAAAATGAAATGCTACTAAAAGGTAAAAATAGGAATTTGGTTATAAATATAAGCAAGGCTAAACATTATCTTAAAACATTTACAGTAACAATGCTGTATAATTTTACAAAACCATTTTTCTCTTCTAAAAATATATGGTTAATAGGGGAAAGAACTGACCAAGCGGAAGATAATGCATATGTATTATTTAAATATATTAGAGAGAATAATGAAAAAGCAAATATATTTTATATAATTGATAAAAATAGTATTCAATTAGAAAAAGTTGAAAAATTGGGTAATGTAGTATATTATGATAGCTTTAAACATAAATTATTATTAATGCATGCAAATATATTAATATCAGCTTACGATTTTTTTAATTTTTTATTACCAAGTGACAGAGAAGAGTTTAAAACTTATTATATGAGGCATATGAATAGTACAAGGATATTTTTGCAGCATGGAGTTGCATTGAATAAAACAAACTACTATAAAAAACATATAAATAAGTATGATTATGTCTTAGTGAGCACTATTAAAGAAAACAACATGTTTACTCAAGAATATGGATATGAAAATGATAAAATATTAAAAATAGGATTGCCTAGATATGATAATTTAATAGATTTATCTAATGAAAATAAATTTAAAAAGATATTAATAATGCCTACATGGAGAAGTTCTTTAGTAGATTTAACTGATGAAGAATTTATAAAGTCAGAATATTATTTAGCAATTAATAATCTTATTAATAATAAAGAATTTATAAATTTAATAGAAAAGAACAATGTAGAAGTAATAATATATTTACATTATCAAATGCAGAAGTTCAATCATACTATAACAATTAAATCTAAGAATATAAAATTATTAAGCAGAGAAGAAGTTATCGTTCAAAGATTACTACAAGAGTGTAATTTGTTAATTACTGATTATTCATCTGTAGGAGTTGACTTTGCTTATTTAAATAAACCCGTTATATTCTATCAATTTAGTTCATTTAATTTTCATTACAATGTAAATATAGAAAAGGAGTATACTCAATACACCGACTTTGGAATAATATTGAAGAGTGAGTATAATGTCATTGAAACTATATTAAGGTGGTGTAACTCAGGGTATGCAAATTTTTATGATACAGGAAAAGAGATATTTTATAATAGAGGATCTATTGAAAATTGTAAAAAGGTGTATGAATTTTTAAAGGGTGTAAAGAAGAAGAGGTCGGACTATAAATACGTATATAAAGAAGTAGTAAACGGAATTGTAAGAGAACATAGAGTTTATGATAAAAACTACAATTTTGAAACTCGGAACTACTATAATAATAAAAAATTACAAACAAGTAGATTAGAATATGTGAATGGTTATATTAATAAGCAATATATATATGATACAAAAGGAAGAGTATTAAAGATAGTTAAATTTTTTAATGGGATAGCATTAAAAACAGAGTATAAGAACATTTACAGTAAAAGTGGTAAAATATTGATAAAGCATATAACTGATAAAAATAGCAATCTAGTTGAAAAAAGAGTATATAATGCAAAAGGTTTAAAAGAAAAAAATATATATAATCCTGAAACAGGGAAAATAATTAAGGTTCTTAAGTACTATGAAGATGGTACATTACAAAGTGAATTATTATACAATGATATAATGAAACCAGTATTATTCAAAAGCTATACAAATACAGGTGAACTAGAAAGAGAATACACATATTATGAAAATGGTAAGGTTAAAGAAAAAAAATTCTATGATGAAAATACAAGTGGGATAAAGCAGATAGTTAAATTATCTGAAATAAATCAGCAGATAATATATAAAGGTATAATAGAAGGTAATGATATTAATGAAAGAATATTAAGCAAAGTTTAGAAGATAAAAGATAAATAGAATTACAAAAAATATAGCAGCTTCCTATGATGAAATTAAATAGCATAGGAAGCTGTTTCATGTAAAAAATAATTAATACATAAAAGAATAATCCTTATCATTTACACAGAGAGTAGTATTATAATTAATGGTAGAGTTTGAAAAATTATAATACTTGATGTAAATGTTAAGATGAAAGTGCATAAAAGTTCCAACATCAAAATGTAGGAATTTATGCACTTTTTTATTGAGTTTTTTCAGTATATAATTGTACTAAATTTCCAATGTGGGGGTACAGTTATGAGGGAAGATATAAGAAGTAAGTTAAGTAAATACTCAAGGGAGGAGATAAACTTGCTAAATAAAAGTGAATTGGCTAGACGATATAATTGTGATTCAAGAACTATAGATAGATATCTAAAAATTGAATCAGGTAAACTTTCACCAAAGAAGTCTTCAAGAGTATACAGAACCTTAATAGATGAATATAGATCAACGATTATTGACAAGGTTGATAGTTACGGTGCCACTGCTATGGCAGTGTATAAATTCATTAAGAAAAAGGGATACGAGGGAAAGTATAGTACTGTTGTAGCATTTGTTAAGAAGCATAAGAAATCCCAAGTTAAGAAGGCAACTATAAGATTTGAAACTACACCAGGACTACAGGCATAAGTAGATTGGAAGAAAGACCTTAAAATGGTAAGCAAATATGGATAGGTTTTTAAAGTAAATATATTTTTAATAGTCTTAGGATATTCAATGGTAAAATTTTTAAAGTTGACAATGAATAAAAATCAAAAAACATTATTTGAATGCTTAATTTCAGCATTTGACTATTTCGGAGGAATTCCAAAAGAAATACTATTTGATAATATGAAAACCGTAATAGATAGAAGCAAATCTACATTTACAAAAGTTGAGTTAAACAATGTTTTTAAATATTTTGCAGATGATTCAGGATTTAAGCCTATTGCATGTAG
>JBOFVP010000289.1:0-1053 GCA_051653165.1 Clostridium sp. | reverse complement strand
CTTTCCCATATTTATTATCATAGCTAAATTTGAAACTATACGTTGTTCCTGTTCCCATTTTAATCTTTCTAATGTTTTAAACCCTGTCCATCTCATAATATCTGTACCTCCAACAATTAATACCTTTAAAGTATAGACTTAATAAACTGAACTTAATCAAATGAATAACTAATGTATAACTTGTAATTATATGCTATACAATCCATACAAGAAAATAAGTTACCCACATATTTATAAAGACCCATTTTTTGAACACCTAGATCTCTTTTAATATTCTTATAACTTTAGTCCTATTAATTTTTAATTCTTTAGCTATTTGACTATTGTTATATCCTTTTTTCTTCAATTCTGTTACATTGATTTTTAAATCTTCTAATTCTTGTTGCTTCTCTGTTAGCCCATTCTCATTTCTTCTGTTTTCATTTCTCTTCTTATTCTTTCTATCATACTTAACTCTAATACCTATTATAGTTTTCATATTCTTCTGTTCATTTTCTGTTATATCTAATCTCTCTATTAGAGTTTCATTTTTATACCAGTAACCACCTTTATCTCTCATTCCTTTAGTTACTCTTTTATCTTTACCTTCTCCAATACTTTGATTATATTCGATAAACCTTTCTACCGCCTTATCTACACTTCTTAAAATTGACCTGATTTCTGATTGTCTTAATGGACTTAAGAATTTATCGTTAAGTTCTTCAACCTTCTCTTGTAAAACCTCTTCATCTCTCTCATATATACCTATCCAATAAGCATAGCAATGGATAATCATATTTCTATATCCTCTTACATTGTAATTTCTTAATTCACATAAAGTTATAATGTCTTCAACTCTTGCTATGTGTAAGCTATAGCTATTGAAAAAAGCATTTTTAATAACTTTCTTATTTTCCTTAATTACTTTACCTAACTTCTTTTTCTTATCATAATTTAAAAACTGCTCTCTAAGATCATACATTGAGTATTCTAATTTATCATCTTGATATATAACTCTACACTCTTGATTATTCTTAGGATTTATAGTATTAGGTAATCTTAATACTCTTGCTG
>JBOFVP010000288.1:0-38602 GCA_051653165.1 Clostridium sp. | reverse complement strand
TTTTCTTCCCTAATTCTCTACTTTCTTTCGAAGATGTATTTTCAGATTTCAACCACTTACCAAGTGTAGATGGCGTATTAGAGGATAAATCATCTTCAATCTGTTGTGATATAATTTTAATAACTTCATTCTCCATTTTTGTATCAAATAAAGCATAATAATCATCATATCTTCCGTACATAGGTATAAGATGAAGATTTCTTTTTATAATATCACAATCTACTTTTCCTAAATAATTTAGTATTATTTTGAAAGAACGTCTCTCACCTAAACCCTTTAATTTATCTCTTAAATAAAATACCAATATAATACTTTCCAAAGGTGCATCTGTGTAACACTTCTCAAATAACTTTATTATGTTAATTTCACTCTCGTTTCTAAGCGATTTTAATTCATTAAAGAAAATAAGAAGTGAACTATATTGAGTAGGCTCTGAAAGATTTATTGTTCTATTTTCAGTTTCAAAACCAAATACTTCTTCATCATAATCTTCTTCATCTAAGTCAAGATTTTTAAAATCATTTTTAAGTGCATTTAAAAATTCAAAAGGCATACTACCCTTCCCCTTTCATGTATATATATATGTACAAGACACATTTTGATAACCAATATTTGCTGGTAGTGTCTTAACAAGATACTCTTATAATTAATGCTGATTGTATCTTTATAATTTAAATATATGCACTTATTATAATATTAATTACTTTTTTATTTTTATAGTATAAATAAGAGAACTGAAGCTAATATAGCTTCAGTTCTGTCTTTATTTTCTTTCTCTAATTGTCTTTATTAAGTTTTTATTTATATACTCAGATTTTGAAAATCCATTCCTAAATATTCTAACTTGCTTATAGCAAGTATCATTTAGTACCAAATCCAATATTTCAATCTTATCACCCACGAAAATTATTGGGTCTTTTTTTCCTTTTAATAAAATTTCTGTCTTCATAAATACACCTATTCTTAAATTTTACCTTTATAATATAATTATAAATGAATTTTAACAAAAATCAATACTATAACTTCATTTTAATTATATTAGTATCTTGAATAAAATTTATTAAATTATAAAGTATAAGACAATCTGATATATCTATAGAGGATATATATTCACTTAAACTTCCGGAATAATATCTTAAATCAATAATGTGTACTTCTTCATAATTATATGATAGAAATGGAACAAAAGAATTTGCATAGGAATCCTTTATAACAAGTAATTTCTTACCATTACTATTATATTTAGATTTAATAATAGAAATAGGATTATTTCCATATATAAACCCTGCATATTTATCAACCTTATTAATTGTATCTTGATTAAATATATTAGGATGTGTTTTATCACCAATTTTCAAATATTCTACTGGAATATCATAATATTTAAGAATATCACTACTTTGATTAAATTTCTTACTTTTGGAGAAGTGCGTACCCATAAAATCAGGGACTTCTATTTTATTGATATATTCAAGTTTTATTGGTTCTAAATTATTTACTTTGCAGTACTCTTCATATGCAATATATGCTCCATCAATAGTCCAATGATGATCAGTTTTAAAGTATAGAAGCTTATTACTTTCCTTAAAAGCTTCTATAACATCCACACTCTCCCCTAGTATCATATTATTTATTTTCCTAATCAAATCCCCATCATTTACTGTTGGAGTAAACATAGGGAGTTTATTGTCATATATATAATAGGATGAAGGTACTATCATAGTTGTAGTATTAATCTTATTTGTTTCAATAAATTTATTAATTGCAGAAATATTATTATTAATCCTTTCCTCATCCGTGGTAAATAACTTACTAAACAAAAAATTATCTTTTCCGTAAATAATATCATTATTTTCTATTTTTTTTAGTAACTCTTCACTTAAACCTTTAATAGATATTAATTGATTCCTTAATGGAAATTGATCATTATAATATTCTTCATATTTTTTGAAATACTCTCCCGAAATCAAATCTGAAGTCTTAAGGACTGGCTTTTGTGATAGTTTTTTATTTTCAAACTCTGAAAATATATTATCTTTATTTATCTCATGGAATATAGATAATACACAAATAGTCGTAAAAAAACATATTGGTAAAAACTTTTCTTTCATAAATTCACCCCTTAAAATCTAAAATATAAAAAAGGATTGTAGGTACTATCAACTAAATAACAAATTGTCACAATAAATAATACAAGTAAAATAACATTATACAATAAAGAATATTTTTTAATTATCCTATATAACAATTCTCCGTATGAAGATGAGAAAAATATACATATTACTAAGATAATAAAATAATTGTTCAAATAGTAAAGATAAGCTAAGTTATCAAAGTTAAATGAAAATAAATTTTTACAATATACTAACATTTCACCTAAATCAGTTATTGCAAAAATACTCCAACCTAGTGCTAATAATATTAAAGTATATACATGAGAAATAAATTTATTATTCTTTAAAAATTCTAATAGGTATTTCTTCTCGAAATACAAAATAGTAAAGAAATATAATCCCCACAATATAAAATTATAATCTGCACCATGCCAAAATCCTGTTAAAAACCACACTAATAATAAATTATACATTTTACGCCTAGAATTAACTCTATTTCCCCCTAGTGGTATATAAAGATATTCTTTAAACCATGACCCTAATGTTATATGCCAACGTCTCCAAAATTCAGTTATACTTCTACTAGTATAAGGGAAGTCAAAATTCTCCGGAAAATTAAATCCTAGCATCTTACCAAGACCTATTGCCATTGTTGAATAACCACTAAAATCAAAATAGATTTGTAATGAGAATGCTATAATACCAAGCCAAGCAAATGGTGCTGAATCAACATAAAGGCTGTCCTTTGAAATTTCATCCCATAAAAGTCCTATATTATTTGCTAAGAGAACCTTTTTACAAAGACCTAGAATAAACAATTCTACTCCATCCCTAAGCATAATAGTATTAATTTTAGGTTGCTTTAATTCAGTTGTTATATCAATATACTTAACTATTGGACCTGCTATTAATTGCGGAAATAAACAAACGTAAGCACTGAAATTAAATATATTCTTTTCAGCCGTAACCTTACCATTATATACATCTACTGTATATGACATAGTTTGAAATGTATAAAATGATATTCCTAATGGAAGTGTCAAATTAACTACATTCAAGCTTATAGAAAATATGTCATTTATGCTTCCTATAATAAAGTTTAAATATTTAAATATAAATAAAACTCCAATGTTAAAAAATATATTTAAAAATAATATAAACTTTCTTTTATTATTATATTTTAATATAAATATTGCTGATAGGTAATTTACTAATATAGAAATTATCATTAATATAATATATTTTGGTTCTCCCCAGGCATAGAAAAACAAACTACATACAGTTAAAACTAAAGTCCTATACTTTTGAGGAGAAAAATAATATAGTAACAATGTTATAGGTAAAAATTTAAATATAAATATAAGTGAACTAAATATCATATAAATCTCCTAAAAATTTAAAAAAAGTGCCCTTACGGACACTTTTAATATTATTTGAAATATCCATTAAATATTTCTTCAGCCTTTTTTATGCTTTCTGTATTCGGTACAGGATCACCATTAGCATCTACTTCTTCACTCATTTCTTGAGAATTAGCAATTAGTAATGCAACATAATTACCTTGTACGATAACCTTTGATTCTTTAACTAAAGCATATTGGTCTGGTAAATATCTTTCCCATTGCTTTACTATATCATCTCTTCTTTTTTCCATTGAAGCTTTAACAGATTCAACTTTACCATCTTTAGCTTTAACAACATCAATTTCATCACATCTTATATTCATTAGAGGCATATTAAGAGAATACTCCTCAACATCGTCTAAGTTTAGATGAAACATATTTTTTGCTAACTCTTCATCTGCTGGATTCATTTTACCCATTTGTAACTCTGTCATAATTTTTTCTGTCATTTCAGAAGGCTTAACGTTTACAGATGGTGCATCATCTTTTCCACCACATGCTACTAAAGATGCTCCTACCATAACAGTTACAAGAGCTGTTGTAATTATTTTTTTTAACTTCATTGGTACTACCCCCACTTTCAAATTATGCTTATAGTATATCATAAATTATTAAAAAACGAAACAATTTGTTAATAACTTATGTGAAGTTTGCTGATTTTTTTATCTAATAATGCACTAAAAGGAGCATTTGTAGTAAATACTCCTTTTTAATATACTATATTAATTGAATATTTTATTCCACCAACTCTTTTTCTTTTTTTTCTTTTCAGGTTCATTATTACTATCATTTTTATAAGTTGGGTTAAAATTTGGGTCTTTAGTTTTAATAAAGTCTATTTTTGTAACTATTTCACTTTCTATTAAACTAATTTGACCTTTTGTTAATTTAAACTCAATTTTATTTTTATAAATAGTAATTATTACAGAAACATACTTCTTTAAAGAATCAATGTTACTTGGACACATTTTATATGCCTCATAAAACATATCTTTGTATGATTGTAGCTCTTTATAATAGGCTTTATTATCTTCATCAGTTTTATTAGTCATAGAATTCCAACTGCTCGAAATTTGAATAAAATTTCTATCTACTAGGTCTATTATTAAATTGGAAATATTTTTTGTCACTGCTTCTTTATTTATAGTATCTCCTTTTAAGAAGTTAACTGTTTCTAAAGAGTTAATAATTGAATAAAATTTTTGAAGTGCTACATTTAAAAAGTCATTGGAATCTCGTTCTATTACATCTTTTATAACATTATTAGTTAACTCAATATACTTATCTGTTATGGAATTTTTCTTTGAACTAACTGTAGCTATTTCTGTAGTGTCGATTTGTGTACTATTAATTGTATTTGCAACATCTTCACTATTAATAATAATGTTCTTTTCAATTTTATTTGATGGTATAGAATCTGAAATTATGTTATCATTTCCTAACTCTCCAATTTGTATTTTTGTCATATTTTTTTCTATCAATATTCTTAATAATTCAACATTGTAGTTATCCAATCCAAGCTTAACTCTATCTTGAATTAAACGTTCAAGAATTTTATTACTTTGAGATACACTAATTGTATTCTCGGATAATATATCCCAAGAATAATCAAGTAATTTTATACAAAGATTCAAATTATCAACGATTACATTTATCTTGGTTTTTTCTTCAAAACTTGTAGTTTTTAGATTATCCATAAGTTTTTCACTTCTAAACGTTATAATCTTAGTAAGCTTTGATGATAAATACTTCTTTAGATCATTTACTTCAATAATATTACCATAAATAAAATTTGCTGTATCCATTGATGTAATTATAGAAATACTTTTTTCTATAAAAAGATTAATTGATTTTTCACTAAAATTAACATGTAACTCTTGAATTATTTCATCTATTTGCTCAGCACAAGCTTTTGAAAGATTATTTCTTGCAACTTTAAGTAAAAGGGGAACTTCTTGATAAGATGCTTCTGCAATTACATTTTGCATCATCTTAAAATCCTCTAAAAGTTTTTTCGTATAAGTTATATATTCTTTTGTTTCATTTGTATTAGACTCATTAACCTTAGCTATACTTAACTCTTTATTAGAACTTTGCTTTTCTTTAACTACCTTCATGACCTACACCCCTTCTCTTGACATATTTGTTTATATGTCTCACCCACCATAGTTCCTTATAAATATAATTATAATATAAAAAGTATAAATTTCCAATATTTATTTTCAATTATTATAGTCATCTATTTTTGATTTTAATTCATTTAAATATTCCCATCTCTCATATTGATGTTCTAACTTAGCTTCTAAAGCTTCTTTTTCTTTTAATAACTCATTAAGCTTTCCGAAATCACTAGAATTATTATTCATTTCTAATGAAATTACATTAATTTCATTTTCAGTATTTAAAATGTCATTATCTATAGTTTCATACTCTTTTAATTCTTTAAATGTAAATTTTGGTTTTTCTTTTCTTTTTTTCTTATAATCATGCTTTTCAGCCACTGAAGCATTATCTTGTGATACTTCATTTGAAATAATATTTTGTAATTTCTTAATTTCATAGTCGCTAAAATTACCATTATAAATATTTATAGTACCATCCTCATATGCAAATATTTTATTACATACTCTATCTAAGAAATATCTATCATGAGATACAACAACAACTATACCTATAAACTTATCTAAGAAATCCTCTAATATTTTCAATGTTTCAATATCTAAGTCATTAGTTGGTTCATCAAATACAAGGAAATTGGGTGATTCCATAAGAACCCTTAAAAGTTGTAATCTTCTTTTCTCTCCTCCAGATAATTTAGAAACTAACGTATGTTGCATAACACCATCAAAAAGAAAGTTTTCACATAAGGTTGATGCTGTAATTTTTTCTCCTTGAAGAGTTTCTAATACTTCTCCCCCTTCTCTAATATAGTCAATAGCCTTAATATTAGGATCTATCTCATTAAAATGCTGTGTAAAAGATCCAATTTTAATTGTATCACCATATTCAATTATTCCCTCTGATGCCTCAATATTACCACACAATATATTTAGAAGAGTACTCTTCCCAGCTCCATTATTACCTATAATACCAATTTTATCCTCCTTTAGAAAGGTATAATTAAACCCATGGAAAAGAGGTGTATTTTCAAACCTTTTAGAAAGATTAACTATTTCAATTGTTTTTTTACCTAATCTTCTACCTATATAAGGTATTTCTATATCTCCGTTAACATCCTTATATTCAGTGTTTACTAAATCATCGAATCTTTGAAGCCTCGCTTTTTGTTTAGTAGTTCTAGCTTTAGCTCCTCTTTTTACCCACTTAAGCTCTTTTCTTATTAAAGATTGTCTTTTACTTTCCGAACTCTTCTCTATTTCTATTCTTTCAATCTTTTTTTCAAGGAAATCTGAATAATTTCCTATGTATTGATATAGAGACCCTCTATCTATTTCAAGTATTTTATTTACCACTCTATCTAAAAAATATCTATCATGGGTAATCATTATAAGGGCACCCTTCCTATTATTTAAGTACTCCTCTAGCCATTCGATAGATGATGCATCTAGATGGTTTGTAGGTTCATCTAACACAAGTAAATCACAAGGTGTTATTAATGATGAAGCTAAAAATACTCTCTTCTTTTGTCCACCTGAAAGATTAATCATTTTCTCATTATAATTATCTATACCTAGCTTATTTAATATACTTTTTGCTTCACTCTCTAAAGCCCATAAATTTAAGTTATCAATATCAGCTTGTAATCTTATAAGCTTATTATTTAAATCTTCGTTTAATCCTATGGAATCTGACTTACTTAAAAGATCTTCATATTCCATTAATAATTTCATTTCTTTAGTATCACCTTTAAATATTTGCTCAATTACAGTAAGGTTTTCATCAAATATTGGATCTTGTTCTAGACTTTCTATTCTTAACCCTTTACTTTTAGTAATTTTTCCATCGAAAAATTCATCTTTCCCATTAATTATTTTTAATAAAGTAGATTTTCCTGCTCCATTTAATCCAATAATACCAATTTTATCCCCTTCATTAATGCCTAAAGATATATCTACTAATAATTCTTTTTCACTATAACTTTTATAAATATTTTCTAATGTAATTAAGTTCATTTATTTCTCCTTATATTAGTTCTAATTTTTTACCATATCCCTCAATATTTCTATAGTATCTGTCCTCTTTTAATAAGTCACTTAAAACTTTTATACCACTATTAATATCTCCTAGTTCGATACATGTAATACAATAATAATAATTTAGTTCTTTACGTTCCTTTTCTGAAAAATTATCAGGTATCAAAAACTTTTTAAGTGAATTATGTGCATCATTGTACTTACCTAAATTAAAAAAGATCTTTGTTAAAAGATATACTCTCATATTCTCTAATTGATCATTATCACATTTTATATTTTCAATATATTTTAATGCTTTATCATACTTCTCAGTATTATAGTAACAATCACTAATAACATACTGCAAATTTTCATTCTCTAAGGAATCAATATTCCCATTTTTTAAATTTGTTATTGCCTTCCTGTAATTTTTTTCATCATAATATATTGCACCTAACAATAAATATGCGTCACTATTTTCCCTATTTTCTACTGTGGCTTGAGATAAGTATTCTTTAGCTTGTCCAACTTTACCTTCAATATAATTTTTTAGACCAGAATTAAAGTACAATGCAGATTGATTTTTTGAAGAATTTCTATAATAGAGAAATAATCCAATTGCACATAAAATTATAAAAACAGCTATATAAATATTAATAAATAACGCACCGATTCCAATCAAAAATAAGGGCACAACAAATACCCCCTTTACTTTTTGATATTTAATAAACGGTACCTGAAAAATATATTCATCATTCATAAATCCTCACACTCCTTAAAATGATTTTAACAAAAAAATACTATACAAGTCAAAATAATTTAACTTGTATAGTATTTTTTATTTTATTAATCCACTAACTCTTTTAAATGCGATTGTTTGCCTTATAGAATTATCCTTTTCAATGGATACTTTATATATATTCGGACAATTTGCATCTCTCCAATGCTTCATAAAAGCTGGTGTTGCAACTGTAGAAGCTTTATATATTTCACCAAAGTCATCAGTGAACTCTAAGAACAAATCAATTGATTTTTTAGATAACTCTATTTTATTTTTGGGATAGTTTTTATAGATTGGTAAAAAGTATCTTATTGGAACTTTATAGTCATATCCATCCTTACCCTTAGTACTTTCAATTATTGCACGTTTTAATAAAACATTGTTTTTTTCCTCTTCAGAGACTTTTAAATAAAATATAGGATGATTCCACCTATTAGTTTCTAATTTGATTTTTATCATGTTATTCACCATTTCAATATCATTAGTTTTCTATATGATTATACTAATAACTTAATTAAAATTCAATATCTTGAAATTCACAAATAGCCTCATAAATAGTTTTAGCAGTATTAATTAATATATTTTCATCAATTTTAAATCTTGAGTTATGAAGTGGATATATACATTCCTTTGCTTCATTCTTTGTTCCAACATAGAAAAATAATGATGGAACTTTAGATGAAAAATAACAGAAATCTTCTCCCGTCATTGCTCCATGATCTAAAACTCTTAATTTATATCCTAAGCTCTCGAAAACATCAACACTTTTTTCCACCAAGAATTTATCATTGATTACAGGCAATATGGGTTTGCTAACCTTTAATTCATATGAGCCCCCTTGAGCAGTTACAATGCCTTCTGTAATTTTTTCTAGTTCTCTAGTTATTCTACTAACCTCTTCATAACTTTCCGCTCTAACAGTACCTTCCATATAAACTGAATCAGGAATTACATTAAAAGCACCTCTTCCTTCAATTACTCCAAATGTAAGAACAGAACTAGAAAAAGGATTTGCCCTTCTAGATAGTATTTGTTGAGATGTTACATACACAGTTGAAGCTAATGCTATTGGGTCAATAGTTTTATGTGGTTCTGCACCGTGTCCTCCCTTTCCCAATATTGTAAGCTCTAATTTATTAGCAGAAGCCATAGCACACCCGTTAACTAATCCATACTCTCCTGAATTAATTTCTGGCCAAACATGAGCAGCAATTGCATAATCAACCATTCCATCTTCTTCTAATAAATTATATTCATTCAATAAAGAGTCTGCACCACCATCGCCTTCTTCAGCTGGTTGAAATAGTAGTTTAAACTTACCCTTTAAATTATCTTTATTTAAGTTCAGTAAATATGCTATACCTAATAGCCATGTAATATGTGCATCATGACCACACGCATGCATTATTCCTGAGTTTCTTGATTTAAAATTAAAATTAGTTTCTTCAGTTATTGGAAGTGCATCCATATCAGCTCTTATTAATACTGTTTTGCCCTCATATTTTCCTTCTATAGTTGCAATAACCGTTGTTTTGTATATATTATTCTTAATATTATCAATGCCAAAGCTCTTTAGTGTTTTAACTATTAATTCAGAGGTTTCAAATTCTTGAAGGGATAATTCAGGATTCATATGAATTTCCCTTCTTATTTTTATTAAGCATTCTTCTAACTTTTTATAATCAATATTTATATTATTATTCATACTTACTCCTTTATCTTGTGAAATTTTTTATTCATTTAGGTTAATACTAAAATAATAGTAGGTACCCTACAAATAATAATTCTAGAGTACTTTCATAGTATTTAATAAACTAATCTTATAATATATAATTATATCATATTACTTATTAAAGTTATTGATATGTAAAGTTTAAGGAGTGTGTTATGAAAAGAAAATTTTTATTTATTTTTTCAGTTTTTATTATTATTTTATTAAGTTGTGGTTTTATTTTTAGGAATAAAATATCTTTTCTATATAACTTAGCTACAACGTATATAGACGTATATTCTGAAGAGTTTAATATTGATAAGCATTCTAACCCAATTGAAGATGTAACATTTAAAGATATTAATTATAAGTCAAGAAAGGGTAATGATTTGAAATTGGATATATATTCTCCTATAAAGAAAAAGTATAAAAAATCCCCTGTAATATTATATGTTCATGGTGGTGGATGGATATACGGAAATAAAGATATCCCAGAATTTTTATCTCCACTTTTAAATGTTTTTAGAGAAGAAGGATTTACAATAATAAGTACATCATACGAATTATTAAATAAATCAATAGATTTTGAGGAACAAGTTTCTGATGTTAAAGATACTCTCCGCTGGATAAACAAATATAGTGATACTTATGATTTAGATGTTAATGAAATTGGAGTAATTGGTGTTTCCTCTGGTGCACATCTTTCACTACTTGCATGTTATTCGAATAAGAATAGTTTTGCAGGAGATCTCTCATTAGAAGGGTTCAACTCTAATGTTAAGTATATAATAGATTTATTTGGACCAACTAATCTGTTTACATTAAATACTGAATTAGCAACATGGGATATGCAACAAATATTAAGCAACATAGAAAATAAGGAGAGCTATTTTAATAAGTACAATCCAATAAATTACTTGAAGGAGAACCTGCCAAATATATTAATTGTACATAGTCTTACGGATGCTGTTGTTCCATATGATAATGCATCAGTATTATATGATGGTAATATTACATTCAATAATGATGCGACACTAGTGACATTAAACACAGCGTCCCATGATATGAATAATATTACTAAAGAAGATTTTAGAGAATGTATTTTATCATTAATAAAATTCATAATTAAAAATACACCTCTATAATTTCCTGGGTAATACATTTATTGGTAATATTTTTGCTTTATATTTGATTAAAACTATAAATACAATAAAAACAATAAAAATACCGGATATGACATTTTTATATCATATCCGGTTTACTTATTCCCCATAAAAAGACTTGTGAATTTCTTTTGATAATTCTATACCATCTTTTATTGCCCAAACAACTAATGATTGTCCTGTTCTTGCATCACCACAAGTAAATACTTTTTCCCTATCAGTAATAAATTTATTCCCATTACATTGTATATTTCCCCTATTATTTAATCCTAAATTAAATGAATCCTTTAGATAATCTTCAGAGCCAATGAATCCCATGGCAATTAGTACTACATCACATTTTACAATTTCATTAGATCCAACAATCTCTTTAGGAATAATAGTATTATCCTGATTACACCAATTAACTTTAATTAATTCTAATGAATTTATCTTACCATTTTTTATATTTATTTTCTTTACAGTTTTATTATACTCTCTTGGATCATACCCAAGAATATCTATACATTCCTGATGACCATAATCACATTTTAAAATTTTAGGATATTCAGGCCATGGATTACTTATTATATTTCTTGTTTCATTTGGCTTACCCATAATCTCTATTTGTTTAATAGATTTTGCACCTAGCCTAATTGCAGTTGCAACACAGTCAGTTCCTGTATCACCACCTCCAATTATTATTACGTCTTTATTTTTTACATCTATATGCCTTGAACTATGTCCTCTGTTATCTAATAGTTCCTTTGTAGTTGTTTTTAAAAAATCTAGAGCGAAAAATAGTCCATTGGCATTATTATTATCCAATAATAAATTTCTTGCTTTTGGTGAGCCAGTACAAAGTATAACTCTATCATATTTTTCAAGTAACTCATCACCTGATATATCTACACCAATATTAGTATTTAATATAAATGTAATTCCATCTTCCCTCATAATTGATACTCTTTTATTAATTATTCCTTTATCTAGCTTCATATTTGGAATACCGTACATTAATAATCCACCAACCCTGTCTTCTCTCTCGTACACCGTTACATTGTATCCTAATTTATTTAATGAGTAAGCAGCTGCTAATCCAGATGGCCCACTTCCTACTACAGCAATATTATATTTATTTCTTTTTAAAGGTGGTTCTGCCTTTATCCAATCATTTTCATAAGCTACTTCAATTATTGCTCTTTCATTTTCCTTAATTGTAACAGGTTTTGAGTTTAATCCTGCTGTACAAGCTCCTTCACATGGAGCAGGACACACTCTTCCTGTAAATTCTGGGAAAGGGTTAGTTTTTAATAATCTCTTAAGTGCTAATTCCCATTTATCTTTGTATATTAAATCATTCCATTCAGGAATTAAATTGTTCAATGGACATCCTGAAACCATTCCTTTAATTAAAATTCCAGATTGACAAAATGGTATACCGCACTCCATACATCTAGCACCTTGTAGCTTTTGATCTTCTCTACTTAATCTATTATGAAATTCTTCAAAATCTTGTGTACGTTCAATTGTATTTCTATTTTTAGAGACTTTTCTTTCATAGTCTATGAAACCTGTTGATTTACCCAATACTATCCCCCCTTATCTTAATTCATTAAAAGTATCTATTAAGGCATCTTCTTCTTTTAACCCCATTGATATATACCTATTATATATCTCAATTACCTTTTTATAATCTCTTGGAATAACCTTATTAAAATGCACTTTATATTCATCAAATTTAGATAGTATCATTTTCCCCTTTTCTGAACCTGTTTCATTAACATGTTCTTTAATTAGAGAAAATATTAAATTATACTCTTCATCACTTGGTAATTCCAAAACAATTAATTCTCTATTAAGATTTCTCTTTAAGGTATTATTCTCATCTAATATATACCCTATGCCACCACTCATACCTGCAGCAAAGTTAATTCCTACTTCACCTAATATAAGTGCTATTCCTCCTGTCATATACTCTAAGCCATGAGCACCTACCCCTTCACAAACTGCTGTTGCTCCAGAATTTCTAACACAGAACCTTTCTCCAACTATACCATTAATAAAAACTTTTCCACTTGTTGCCCCATAAAGCGCAACATTTCCACCAATAATATTTTCATGTGCTTTATAAGACACTCCCTTTGGAGTTTTTATTATTATTGTCCCACCAGATAATCCCTTAGCTAAGTAATCATTAAAATCACCCTCTAAAATCAGCTTAATACCTTTAGTCAAAAATGCTCCAAAACTTTGTCCACCATAACCTGTACAATTTAATTCTATTGTACCTTCTTCTAGCCCTTTATTTTTATACTTTTTAGTTATTTCACTACTTAAAATTGTACCAAGTGCTCTATCTGTATTTTTTACAACTAAGCTAGTCTTTCTAAACTCTCTCATTTTTATGCTTTGAGAAAATTTCTTTACTAACTCACTCATATCTATAGATCTTTTTAGATTGAAATTATATGCATGTTTTTCATCAAATTTAATATTTTGTGTATTTTCACTTTGCATTAGAATTGAGCTTAAATCAATCTTCTTAGCCTTCTCACCCTTAATATTTTCTTTTCTAATTAATACCTCGGAATGTCCAACCATATCATTAATAGTTTTAAACCCTAATAAGCTCATATATTCTCTAAGTTCCATAGCCATAAAATGCATGAAGTTTATTACATATTCAGGTTTACCGTTAAAATTCTTTCTAAGTGTCTCATTTTGTGTTGCAATACCAACTGGACAAGTATCCTTATTACAAACTCTCATCATAACACATCCTAGTGCTACTAGAGGTGCTGTAGCAAAACCAAATTCCTCAGCTCCTAATAGACATGCAATAGCTAAATCACGTCCACTCATAAGTTTACCGTCTACTTCTAGCTTTACTCTACTTCTCAAGTTATTCATAACTAATGTCTGATGTGTTTCAGCTAGTCCAAGTTCCCATGGTAGTCCAGCATTTGATATTGAGGTTTTGGGTGAAGCTCCTGTCCCTCCATCATAGCCTGAGATTAATATAGAATGTGCTCCTCCTTTTGCAACACCAGCTGCAACGGTCCCTACTCCAGTTTCTGATACTAACTTAACAGTTATATCAGCTTTCATATTAGCATTCTTTAAATCAAATATTAATTCTGCTAAATCCTCTATTGAGTAAATATCATGATGTGGTGGTGGAGATATCAGTCCTACCCCCGTTGTTGAGTTTCTTGTTTTTGCTACCCATGGATAAACCTTATTACCAGGTAATTGACCACCTTCACCAGGTTTTGCTCCCTGTGCAATTTTAATCTGTATTTCATCAGCATTGACTAAATACTCTGAAGTAACCCCAAATCTTCCAGAAGCAACTTGCTTAATTGCACTTCTCTTATCTTTAGCATTTTTTGAAGTGTAAAAACGCTCTCTGTCCTCTCCGCCTTCTCCAGTATTTGACTTGCCTCCAATTTCGTTCATTGCAATAGCTAAAGCTTCATGAGCTTCCTTAGAAATTGATCCATATGACATAGCTCCTGTTTTAAATCTCTTAACAATACTATCTACTGATTCCACTTCTTCAAGTGGAATAGGATTTTTAGAATATTTAAAATCTAATAAGCCTCTTATATGAAATTCATTTTCTATAATATTGTTTGTATATTCTTTAAATAATTTATAATCCCCTCTTCTAGTTGATTGTTGTAATAAATATATAGAATTAGCATTATAAAGATGTTCATTTCCATCTGCTCTAACAAAGTTTATTCCTGGAGAGTCAACAGAATCATTGTATCCTTTAATTATCTCCTTAAATCCTCTATTATGATTTCTTATGGTATCACTTTCTATCTCATCTAATCCAATTCCACCTATTCTAGAAACAGTTTTTGTAAAATATTCATCAACAAATTCTTCATTTAAACCTAATGCTTCAAAAATTTGTGCACCCTGATATGATTGTATTGATGAAATACCCATTTTTGAAACTACCTTAATTATACCTTTTAATGCTGCTTTATTGTAGTTATATATACTCTCTTCATAGGTTTTGTTTATAAGTCCATTATCACATAACAGTTTAATATTCTCATAAACCATATATGGATTAATAGCAGATGCACCAAACCCTAAAAGTGTAGCAAAATGATGTATTTCCCTTGGTTCACCACTTTCTACAATAATAGCAACTTGACTTCTTTTTCCCTCTCTTATTAGATGTTGATGTATTGCAGAAACCCCTAACAAGCAAGGAATCATTACATTAGTTTCACTTATATTTCTATCTGACAAAATAAGGATTGAAACTCCATCTTCAATAGCCTTAATCGCCTCAGATCTTAAACTTTCAATTCTCTCCTTCATAGTTTGATAATTAGGATTAAAAGTCATACATAACTTCCTATATTCAAGATCTTCCTCCTGTAAAGATGTAAGTTTAATTAAGTCTTCATTATACATTACAGGATTTGTTATTTTTAAAACCTTATTTGTAAGTTCTCTGTTTAATAAATCCCCACTTTTACCTAAATAAAGATTAGTAGATGTAATAATATACTCTCTTATAGCATCAATTGGTGGATTTGTAACTTGTGCAAATAATTGTTTAAAGTAATTAAATAGTAAGGTATCCTTATCATTTAATAATGCAATATTTGTATCTACTCCCATTGAAACTAAAGGCTCTTCTCCATCTTCAGCCATTTTTTGTATTGTATTTGTAATATCTTCATATGAGTAATTAAATGCTTTTTGTAGCATCAATAACTTATCTTTATCATAATACTTTAATGATTTTTTTAAGTGCTCTTTATCTAAGGTTACTATTTTGTCCTTTACTAATGAAGAGTAGTCTTTTCTACTACAAACTACTTCCTTAATTTCATCATCACTTACTAGCTTTTTACTAGCTAAATCAACTAAAAGCATTTTTCCTGCCTCAAGCCTATCTTTTTTTAATATTTCTTTCTCATCTACAACCAATGCACCTACTTCTGATGATAGTATTAAATGATTATCCTTAGTTAAATAATATCTTGCAGGTCTTAGCCCATTTCTATCTAAAACAGCACCAATCTTAAATCCATCTGTAAAGACAATAGCTGCCGGTCCATCCCATGGTTCCATTAGTGATGTGGAATACTCGTAGAAGTCCCTTTTTTTATTACTCATTAATGGTTGATTCTCATATGCCTCAGGAATCATCATCATAATTCCTTCTTCAAGTGGAATACCATTCATAGTTATGAACTCAAGTGTATTATCAAAACATGCTGAGTCTGAACCTTCTTTTGTAATTATAGGAAGAACCCCTTGTAAATCTTCTGATATGTTCTTTTCCCATCTTCTTGAATATACCTTATTAATATTTCCTCTTATTGTATTTATCTCTCCATTATGGATGATCATTCTATTTGGATGTGCTCTCTCCCAGCTTGGAAATGTATTGGTACTAAATCTTGAGTGTACCAAAGCAAATGATGCTTTGTAATTTGTGTTACGCAAATCCTTATAATATTTTCTAAGCTGAGTAGAAAGTAACATACCTTTATAAACTATAGTTTTAGAGCTTAATGATGATATATATATCTGCTCTATATCTTTCTCTAAGATTCTCCTTAGTAAATATAGTTTTTTCTCGTAATCACGATCATTTTTAACTGTGCTAGGTCTATTTAAAAACACTTGATATATATATGGCATAGATTTCTTTGAAGTTTTTCCTAATATACTTGAATTAATAGGAACCTCTCTAATATTTAATACTTCAAAGTTATTTCTATTAACCACTTCTTTAATATTTATTAGAACATCATTCTTAATATCTTTATCATAGGGAATAAACATCATCATAACTGCATATTCACCTTTATTTACATTAATACAATTCAACTCTTGGAATAACTCATGGGGTATACCTGTTAATATTCCAGCACCATCACCTGTGTTTTCCTCTGACCCCATACCTCCTCTATGCTCAAGATTCTCTAAAATTGTTAAAGAATCATCTATTATTTTATGAGAAGCTATATCATCTATACTAACAATACACCCAATTCCACATGAATCATGTTCAAATTCTTCACGATATAGACCAAAATCTCTTTTCATCTAAAGCCCTCCCTTACTAATTATTTCTTTTGATAAATCCACCATTTTACAACATAAATCCATACTTTTATTTCTAATTAGTTTAAATGCTTCTTCTTCATTCAACTTCAATTTAACCATTATAATACCCTTTGCTTTTTCTATTATTTTCCGATCATTTAATGTCATTTCAAGCTCTTTAATCTTATTTAAAAGTTTATACTTCCTAAGTCGACCTTGAATTATCATAGTTATTGAATTCTTAAATAATAATGGACTTAATGGTATATCTATCAAAAATATTCCTAAATCTTCTCCAATTAGATCTCTTTGGGACTTTGTTACTATGGCCAAAATATCACAAGATTCATTAATAAAATCAACTAATTCAACTAAACTTTTCTCTTGAAATTTAAATCCCATTATTATTAGATCAGGTGAATTACTCTGAATAGTCCTAAGCATCTCTGCACTTGAAAAAGCTTGTACAATATTACGTTGGTCACACTCAGATAATAATATTTTTAATTTATTTGATGTAACTTCATTTTCTAATGCAATTAATATTGAAATTTCAACCATAGTCATCCCTCAATTCTTTAATATTTTCCTAAATAGTTATCAACTTCCCATTGATGAACTCTTGATCTATATTCATCCCATTCTATTTCTTTTGCTTCAATATATTTATTAAATGTATGATCTCCTAATACATCCTTAGCTAGAACACTTTCTTTCATATATAAAATTGCATTTTCAAGTGAAGATGGTAATGCATAAATTCCAATAGCTTCTCTTTCTTCATTACTCATTTCAAATATATTCTTTTCTACAGAAGGTTGAGGTTTTAAATTTTCCTTAATTCCTTTTAAACCTGCACCTAGTAATACTGCTAATACTAAATATGGATTTGCACTAGGATCTGGATTTCTAAGTTCTACACGAGTGCCTGCACCTCTTGTTGCTGGAACACGTATTAAAGGAGTTCTATTTTTACCAGACCATGCAATATATACAGGTGCCTCATATCCTGGCACTAATCTTTTATATGAATTTACTAGAGGATTTGTTATTGCTGCTAACCCTTTAATTTCATTTAATAATCCTCCTATAAATGAATACGCCTCATTACTTAACCCATTTATATCATTTTCATTAACAAATATATTATTACCATCCTTAGATAAACTCATATTAACATGCATTCCTGATCCATTTATACCGTAGATAGGCTTTGGCATAAATGTAGCATACAACCCATGTCTTTGTGCTATTGATTTTACTACTAACTTAAATGTCATAATATTATCAGCAGTTGTTAATGCATCAGAGTATTTAAAGTCAATTTCATTTTGTCCTGGAGCAACCTCATGATGAGATGCTTCTATTTCAAATCCCATATTTTCTAAAGCTAAAGTAATATCTCTTCTACAATTTTCTCCTTGATCTGTTGGTCCTAAATCAAAATACCCTGCCATATCTTGTGTTTTTGTTGTGGGATTTCCCTTATCATCAGTTTGAAATAAGAAAAATTCACATTCTGGACCTACATTTAATTTATATCCTAAATCATCTGCTTCCTTTAAAACTTTTTTTAGAATATTTCTTGGATCACCTTCAAAAGGGGTTCCATCTGGTCTATATACATCACATATTAACCTTGCTACTTTTCCAGTTTGTGGTCTCCACGGGAAAATCATAAAGGTATCATAATCCGGTCTTAAATACATATCAGACTCCTCAATTCTTACAAAACCTTCAATTGATGACCCATCGAACATACATTGATTATCTAATGCTCTTTCTAATTGACTAGTTGTAATTGCAACATTTTTTAAAGCTCCAAAAATATCAGTGAATTGCAATCTTATAAATTTTACACCATTTTCCTCAACCATTTTGATAATATCATTTTTAGAATATTTACTCATAAATAACCCTCCTATATTTTAGAGCTTCGGCTTCAATCTTGTCTCCAATATGCGAAAAAGGCGCACAATAGAAAACATATCCTATTGAACGCCCTTGCTCAACTTATATTTGTATTTTATACCATATAATTCTATATTTCAATGTTCAATCTGTAAACAATATATGAATAATTGTTAATAAATTACAGGATAATATTTAAATGCTTATATAAGTAAGTCAAGCTGAAAATTAATTTTATTTTAATTGATTTATTAGTTTTTTATCACAATTTTTAATTTTCTACATAGTAATATATTAAGAAAACTTTTATGGAGGCACTAGTATGGCTAGTGAAAGAAAAAATCTTAATATTTCTCTACAATCTGGTAAAAATAACTATGTTAACATCATATTAGATAACTGGGAGAACAAAAAAGAAACAACTAGTAGTTTAGTTTGTGAACATATTATACTTGGATATATTCTTGATAATTGTGCTACTACTAAAAAATTTACAGATAAGATTCGTTATAATTTAGAAAACATAGAAAATCCTAATGAAGGAGTTGAAAAATTTAATACTAACTATTTGAATGTTTTTGATTATATTTTTCAAGACATGGAAAAAGATAAAGCTTTATCACTATCAAATGATACTAGCATTGATTGGGAGATGAAATATAATCTTCTTTGCAAATATATTATTGATAATCATCCAGATGTAGCAATGGAAGTAATGAAAATAAGCATTTGATTTTTTACTTAATTAAAATGTCGCAAGATTTCTCTTGCGACATTTATTTATACTAAAGTATATGTTCTTTTTAAGTAATACAAAGGTATTGACCAAATCAACCCTGCTAACAATCCACTTATAATATTTAAAGATAAAAGTATGAATGAAATAATTAAAGCACCTTGTGCTATATATAATTGCTTCACACTCTTTGTGTTTATACTCTTATACATAAATATAAAGAATATTAGATAAGCAATTGATGTAGCAATAAAAATCCAAGTTAATAAATTATTACTATATCCATTTGTTAAAAGTACAATAAAATTATTAATACACATAACCATTGAAAATGATCCTAATACATATAATATAGTTAGAAATATTTTTGGTATTTTTCCATAGCCATCTATTTTAAAGTATGGAAAAAGCTTCATTAGTAAATTTTTCATTATTTTCTCCTATGTTTAAAATTTATTCATAATATAAGAATATCATGATATTTATTTATGTCAATAGTTCCTTATTGGTTAATTCTCTCCACAGTATATCCTTCTGACTCTAATTTCTTAATAATTCCATCATCACCTATTAATTGGTATGCTGGAATACAGTAACTGTACTTCTTATTAGTTTTTAATTTTTCTGATACCTTATTATAAATATCATTTCCTTGTTTAATTAAACAATCATATTCCTTTGGAGAATTCTTTTTAATATCTAACAGGTGCTTTTCAAAAACAGTTAGATCACCCTTTTTATATCCATCTAAATTATCAACCATAACCTTTGCATCATTCTTTATTGTATCTGCAGACATAGTTGCTATATATTCTTTTAAAAATGATGTTGTATATGTTTCCTTAATAGGTGAGAATGCTTCTTCTATCCCAAGAAGAGAAATTGCCTCTTTCTTATTACTTTCATAATTTTGAACAAGAATTTTGTCTATAGTAGTACCAAGTGTATAGTTATTTATATATGCCTTTGACATTGTTACATATTCCATTGCACCATAAGCATTAACCTCTTCTAACCCTCTTGCTGTAAATGCTAAATCGTCAATTAATATATTTGTAAACTTATCATACTCTTCTTGAGTTAAAATATTTTTCAAATCACCTTTAATGGAGTTTTGTGCATATATTTCTAGCTCTTTTGTAGTTTTAATAGGTACACATACACCATCAGTTTCATTAACAATTTTCTTTATGTTATCATTGTAATACTCTAATCCATTTGGAACTATGTCACCTGTTGCTATTAAGTATCCTACCTCATCCCCCTTAGTTATTTTCCAGTTAAACCCTTTGACATTGTTGTTAACTTCAGTTGTTTCAGTTTGTCCACCGCATCCAATTAGTGATATACCTGTCACACATATTAATGCAGATATTATTAATTTTTTTATATTTTTCATAATACACCTCCATCTTTTAACTCTATTGTAACATCCATAATTTTTGTTGTAAATATTTTCTAAACCTCAAAATTCCATAAATATATATTATTTAAAATATTCCATATTTTAAAACTTAATCATAATATATTACAAATAATCTTTTGGAGTAAATCATGGATAAAGAAAAGTCAGAGTTTGAATTATACATTGATAATTTACTATTAAATGCTGCTGAACTAGAACGATCAGGTGCATTATTTTTAATGATAGGATACTCACAATTCTTAAAAGGAGCTGATTTAGATATAATCGAATTAACGTGTAAGGAAGATACCATTTTAACAAGAGATGAAGTTGTTATTACTGGCCAATCCTTTGTATTAATTGGATATTTATTTCTTTATATAGTTTCATATAAGCGTTTATGCACACTTAATCTTGAAAATTTAGAATCAGAAGTTAAAACACCAACTGCACCACTAGAATGTCTAGTTTTCGCCTATAGATTAAGTGTAATAGCTAATGCGCTTAGACTCACTGCCTTCAATCAAATTCGTGATATAGATTATTATGAGCACAATAAAACTGAGGAATTAGATTGATTCCTCAGTTTTATTTAAAACATTTTATTCTGGAAGATGAAATCTGTTAACATAATAATTATTAACGCCATTCTCATCTGTTTCATCAATTATCAATAGTGGTAACATTGTCATTTTCAATGGAGTAAGTGAGTTTCTATATAGTATATAAATGGTTATAAAAAATTCACTTAAATACCCAAATAGCCTTGGGAAAAGATCAGTAATTTCATTCTCCTTTAGTCTTTTTTCTAATTCAAATAGGCAATTGAACTTAAACTCTGCATATTCCATAAAGAGTTCTCTTTTCATTATAAACATATTATAATAGAAACCTTCATTTCCAAAGAAGTAAGCATTTAAGGCTCCATTATAGTTTGGGTATAAGTCTCTGATTACCTGGATAAACATGTCCATCAAATCTTTAGTATAATTATTGCATAGGTAATCATATACGCACACATTGTATGTTATAGGTGATGGTAGCAATATATCATAATTTGGAACTACCTCTAGAATTCTTTGATCATTTATCCCTAGTGCATTTGCATCTTTTAAAATATCATTGGTTAAACTTATTTCTTCATTTAAATTATTATAAAAGAACATTCTTCTATAATGTACAAATCCAATATAGTCTCCATCTATATCATTTCTTAGTGCATGATAATGACTTGTAACATCACTATATCTTGCTTGTTTATAGGATATATTATCTAACTCATTCCTGTTATCACCTATCATATCTAATTTTTCATCTGATATTGCTGCACCTACCTGTATTGGTATATAGTGCTTACATGGAATATTAATAAACTTTTTATGAAATGATACATAGATATTTATTTTTGTATCCATAAGACTCTCCTAAATTTATTGATATAATATTCTACTTCATTAATAACAATTATATTACTTATTATAATTCTTTTAAGAATTCACTTAAAATCTCAGCAGTCATTCCCCATATATTATAATCTTTATAATTATAAAAGATTGATTTATTACATACTTCTCTAAACTTATAGTTATTACCTCCGTTTATAAGGTCATATGGAAAATCCTTATCCCTTATAATATTTATTTTGTTACTATATACTGATGGTACAATTTTTTTCAATTCCACTAAGGGTACATAAAATACATGGTCAACCTCTTCAGTATTAATATTAATATTTTTAATATCTAGATATATTAAAAACACATGTACTATTGTATTATCATATCTAACTAATGTATCTAGTTCATTAATTAACTCTATATCCTCAAGATTAACACCTAACTCTTCAATTGTTTCTCTAAATGCACCTTCTAAAGGGGTTTCACTTGACTCAATTTTACCACCTGGAAAGCATATATCTCCAGGTTGGCTTCTTAGTTTTTTTGATCTAACTTGAAATAAAACATTTAGTTCTTCTTCTAATTCTACAATTGGTATTGTAATAGCAGCTCTTCGTTTATCTTCCCAGCCGCTAATATATACTTCTCTTTTATTAAATTTATTAAATATAATTTCTCTATTCATAATAACTCCAATATCAAAATATTTACCTATATTCTACTCTTATGTTTATATTATATATAAGTTTTTATTGCTATTCTATATTAAAAACATGTACCATATATTTTTAGTAATAAAACATACCACAAATGCAATGATAGTTGGTATTATAAATGATAATATCATCCACTTATAACTTCCTGTTTCCTTTTTTATTGTTAATAATGTTGTGGTGCAAGGCCAATGAAGTAGGGAAAACAGCATTAAGTTTAAAGCTGTTAACATAGTCCAGCCCTTTCCAACTAATATAGTTTGTAATGAATTTAGACTTTCAAAATCAGTTAATGATCCTGATGATAAATATATCATTAATATTATTGGTATCACAATTTCATTTGCAGGTAGTCCTAATATAAATGCTACTAAAATTACTCCATCTAATCCAATTGCTTTTCCTAATGGATCTAAAAATTTTGAGAAATGTGACACTATACTAACATCCCCAATATAAATATTTGATAGTATCCATAAGACTGCTCCAGCTGGTATTGCAATTACCACAGCTCTTTTTAGCACAAAGATGGTTTTTTCTATTATTGATGAGTATATTACCCTTTTAAATTGTGGCCTTCTATAAGGAGGTAATTCTAGAGTAAATGTAGATGGGGTACCTTTTAAAATCGTTTTAGAAAGTACGTATGATACAGCTAATGAAACTAATATTCCAAATATTATTAGCAATATTATTATTAATGTAGTTATTATATTATTGGCAAAGTTACTTGTGGAGATTCCAAAGAAAATCGTTGCTATAGCAATAAGAGTTGGGAATCTGCCATTACATGGCACAAAATTATTAGTAATTATAGCTAATAATCGCTCCCTTGGAGATTCAATAATTCTACAACCTATAACACCAGCAGCATTACATCCAAAGCCCATACACATTGTTAAACATTGTTTCCCATGACAACAACATTTTTTAAATATATGATCTAAATTAAATGCTATTCTAGGTAAATAACCAAGGTCCTCAAGGATTGTGAATAAAGGAAAGAATATAGCCATAGGTGGAAGCATTACAGAAATGACCCAACCTAAGGTTTTAAATATACCTAAAATTAATATACCATGTACCCATGTTGGTGAATTAAAATAGAAAAATATATTAGTTAAAAATTCTTCAACATTATTGAAGAGGGTTCCTAATAATTGAGAGGGATAATTTGCACCAGTTATTGTTATCCAAAAAACAATACAAAGTAGTGATAACATTATTGGTATTCCAAACTTCTTAGAGGTTATTACATCATCTATTTTTTTATCCCTATATATTTTATTTTTATCCTCTTTAACACATGCTTTTTTAATATTATTTGCTCTATTGTATATTTCCTCCGATATCACTTCCCTAATATCAGATGTATCTAACTCTAAAGTGTTTTTAATAGATTCTATACTATCAATTAAAAATCCACCCTTAGCATCATAATATTTTCTTATAAACTCAAATTCACTATCAATTATCCTTAATGCTAGCCATCTATTCCTTGATGATTCAACTAAGTTTAACTCACCAAGTATATCTTCAATTGCATTCTCTATTTTAATAGGGTATACTGTGGTTTTAGGATTATTATTAATTTCTTTGTGTACTAAACTCCAAATAACTTCTTTAAGAGTTTCCATCCCCTCACCCTTACCTGCTGATGTACATACAACATTTACTCCAAGCTCTTCTTCTAACTGTTTTTCATCTATTAGAATATTTTTATTTCCTGCTTCATCCATTAAGTTAATACATGCAATTACTTCCTCTGAGATTTCTGTAATCTGTAGTAATAAATTTAAATTTCGCTCAAGACAAGTTGCATCATTAACAACAATAACGGCGTCATACTTCTCATAGACTAAATAATCTCTTGCTACTTCTTCATCTATTGATGATGTAAATAAAGAATATGCTCCAGGTAAATCCACTAAGGTATATATTTCACCCTTATATTCAAAATTACCTCTCGCATTACATACCGTCTTTCCTGGCCAATTACCTGTATGTTGATTAAGCCCAGTTAAATAGTTAAAAACTGTACTCTTCCCCGTATTTGGGTTTCCGGCTAAAGCAATTGTATATACTTTTTTCTCATTAACAGACAACATTCTCCCTCCATATTAATTGATTATAGTTACCATATCACTTTCTTCGCATCTTAATGCAATCATTGCACCTCTAATTAAATATACAGTTAAGTTATTTTTGGGTCCTTTTCTTAAAACCTCAATTTCTGCACCTTTTGTTAATCCTAATGATAGTAATCTCTCTTTAAGTTCATTTTTTGCATTATTGGTATTTACTATTACAATGCTTCCTTCTTTAGCATCTGTCAAAGTAGTCATTACTCTTCCTCCATGTAGTTTTTTATTATTATAAGTATACTATATAGTATTCTTACAAAATAAATTTGCCACTTGCATATATTTACAAATAAATAATGGTTTATAAGCTTGATGCCTATAAACCATTAATAATAAATTTAATATTTTCTATTTTATAAAAGAAATTGTATTTTCTCTTCTTGGTGGAGCTGCTGGATCCATTTTCTTGTATCCTAAGATTATATCGTATGATGGTGTATATCCATCTTTAATATTTAGCTTGTCTCTAAAATACTCAGCTTTTTCTCCTACAAAAAGGAATTTAAGATTTCCCATCCAACAAGAACCTAAATTAATACTTTCAGCTTGTATTAACATATTTTGTATTGCTGCACAGCTATCAACAACTGGTGCTGGTGCTGAATCTTCACCTGATATAATAATAGTAGTTGGTGCACCATAAAATGCATGATAATGAGGATTTAATCCAAGATTCTTGTAAAAGTCAATCGGACTATTTGCCATATTCTTTTTAATTTCTTCATTCATTTCATTAATTAATTCACTATTTTGTACTACTGTAAAATGCCAAGGTTGAGTATTTTTTGAACTTGGAGCATATACTCCTGCTTCTAAAACACTCATTACTTCCTCATGTTTAATTTGTTCTGGTAAGTACGCTCTTATACTTCTTCTTGATTTGATTACTTCTAAAACCTCTTTCATCCCAATTCTCCTTTATCTTATATAATCGATTATATTTTACCATAATATTAGAAATTTTTCCATAATTTATTGTTATTGCTTAACTATTTATTTATATGGTAAAATATATCTACATTAATTATATTGAATTTTCAAATTTATTTTAATTATAAATTATATTAGTTTTAGGAGTTTTATGATGTTTGATTATATATTTATACATCGCTTAGTTCGCTTTTTTCCTGCATTACTAATTTTGCTTATTACTTCCCTATGCAAAATTGGATTTTTATCAGAATTTATAAATTTAAATGCTATTTTTATTATATCCCTATTATTTATTTTCCCACTATTATTTTTACTACAGGGAATATTATGCGTTATCACTAAAACAAATGTATTCTTCTCATTATGTTTTTCATGTTTATCAGCTTTATTTATTATATTTATTTATTTAGATGTACGATATCTAAGTTATTTAATATCTTATGTTATGATACTGCTACTTGGATATATTGCAACAAAAATATTTATTATATTAAAAAAGGCATTATTATAGAGAGTTATATTTTAAATAATATAACTCTCTATTAATTTCCCTTTTTAACTATTAAACTAATTAATATGGAATATAAAAACATTGGAAAGGTTAAATACATAAAATATATTATTGGTGTTATATATAGCCCTATCCATGAAAATATAGATACAATAACCACTAAAACATCTAACCAAAATAATGGAGAATTTGGAATATCTCCTCTTTTAATTTGACAATTTATCATCTTTAATAGTAATACTATATGTACTAGTAATAATGATATTAATATAAAATATAGTATTAGCTCAAAGGTAGTTAGTAAACTCATTGAACTACCATTTATCATATCATCAGGTTTTTTCAACAATATAATTAATATACTTGAAATTAAACCAGTAGTGCTTAGTGGTGTAATTTTATTATTTTTAAAATCATTCAGTATTATCCAAACTCTCATTAAAACCATTGCTATTAGTATCTGTAAAAAAAGTTCCATTAAACTCTCCTATAATTAATCTATACTAATTATATGTGTAACCTAATATTAATATGTTCAAATAATACTGCCTGTAGTATCTAACAAAGATAAAGTTTTTTTACAACATTTATTACCTCTTTAGCTTGATCACTTTGCTTTTTAGGCACCTTAAATTGTATTGGAGCAGAAAAATAAGCTCCTCCTGGTCCCATTACTGTATTTCCATCAACTCCAATTTTAATATCTACATCTAAATCGAAATTACCTGCTGTTTCAAATGAAACACTTTTAATATTCTTTGCTGGAAAGAATTTAACCTCAATTTTTTTACCTGTAAGTCCTTGTACATCTACTATGTACACCCCTAAATTTGTTAAAACTATTGAATCTCTAAAAAACTGATATGATGCCACCACTTTTTCATCATCGAAAAAATAATCCTTAACGTGTGTTAAATCTGCACCTAAAGTTGCCTTTCCTGTTATCGCATCATAAATACCCATTATATACCTCTTTTCTTATTTTACTTATACTATATATATTATAACTCTTACTAATATTTGTATACAACTTATAAATTTGATTATATAATTATATAGAATATTATTTTATTACAAAGGAGAATCTATATGGTTAAAAAGACACTATGTACAGCCTCATTAATATTACTATCTGTTTTCTTTATTAGTTGTGGTAAAGAAAATTTAAATCCACAAGAAAATTCAAATGGATCTTCTAATGTTGTTATAGAAAATGCTGATAACAAAGAAAATCCAAAGGAAGATAAAAATGATACAAAGCCTAAAAGTGAGAAAAAGACTGTTAGATTATTCTTTTTTGATATGGAGAAAATGGAAACCTACTATGTAGATGAAGAGGTTGTAGTTACAGATGGAGCACTTATTACAGCTATAACAAGTGCAATTCAAAATTATAATGAAAATGAAAATTTTGTTACCTTAACTAAGAAGGTAGGAGTTTCTAAAGCCAAAATTGAAGATGGTATACTTAAGGTTTATCTGAATGATGATTTTACTAAACATATGAATTTAGGTTCTTCTAGTGAAGGTGCTTTGATTTCTACTCTTGTAAATAGTTATGGTTATAACTTAAAGGTTGATAAGGTTGCAGTATACTGTAATAATGAACTATATACAGGACTTCGTGGTGAACTTCCTGAAGGATATTATACTGTTGATTATTCAAATACCACACAATATAATAAATAGAAAATAAAGGATGGCAATGCCATCCTTTATTTTCTATATATATTATATCTATCTTTTCCTTGTTTCTTAGCCTCATATAATGCAATATCAGCATTTTTGTATAGTTCGAAGAAGGTTTGTCCACTGTCAGGTGAAATTGCAATCCCTACACTCCCTGAAACCATATATCCATCATTACTATGCTTTCTAAATACTTCACAAATCCTCTCTCCATATAGTTCAGCATTTTTGAAGCTTTCTATATTTTTAATAAATACAACAAATTCATCTCCACCAATTCTACCTATAATAGATGAATTAGTAAAACTCTCACTTAATGAAGAAGAAACTTTACGTAAAATTTCATCCCCATACATATGTCCCTTTGTATCATTTATCTTTTTAAAATTATCCAAGTCAACAATTATAAATGCATGTTTGTTTTCTTGTCCATAATTTGCTATAAAATTAGTAATTAATAGTTCTGTAGCTCCTTTGTTATATAAATTAGTTAATGAATCGTTCATAGATCTTTTTATTAGTTCTAATTCTTTTTGCTTTTGTTCATTTATACTTTGTATACTACCTATTAATTTCAGTTGCTTATTAAACTCATCATAAACAGGCTCCATTTTAATTTTACACCATATATATTCCCCGTAGTTATTCCTTATCCTAACTTCTAATCCATTATGCAAACTAGTATTATTAAAATACTTAATTAATTCATTACCATCATCCTCATGTATAATCCCCTCTTTTATATAACTATAAGGGAAGTTTGTTTTAATAAACTCTTCATTAAATAATTCAAAGTATCTATCAGAATGATTTATCTCTCCTGTAATATAATTATGCTCAAATATAATACATTCAGCCTGATTTACAACTATTTTATGTGTTTCCTCACTTAATTTTAATTTTTGCTTTTCTTTTCTTTGAGTAACATAAAAATATGTCCATAATACAATGATTATAACTACAATCTTTAATAATAAGCTAAATGTTACCGTTGTTAATTGAGATGACTTTGAGTTAATTACACTTAGAGGAGATGACATTATAATGTACCAGTTATTTATCCCTACTGGTTCATAGCTAACAAGTGAATCTTCATTAAAAATATTTACTGTAAGTTCTCCACTAAGATTTAATGCTATATCGCTTTTAATTTTAGAAATACTATTTTTCTCATCCTCAATATTAAGTAGAATATTTTCTAATGAGGTATAATTAGCATTTTTCCCCTTAGACATTATTAAGTTTCCATAATTGTCTATAACAGTGGTAAATCCAGTACTATTTGGAGCTAATTCATAGAGTCTATTAGCTATACTATCTATATCTATTAGAAAAACAAGATAGTCATTATGGGATACTTTTTTACTAAATGTCATATATCTTTTCTCTTTTATATTTACCAACTTATTTCCAATAGTTATATTGTTATCATCTTTTATAACCCCACTTGATACCCTAACTTCTTTTCCATTCTCATCATATCCTATGCCTAAATGATTTACATGATAAATAGATGAAATATTAGATGTTAATAACATACTATTAATATGTAATATTACCTCTTCTTTATCATTAATATTATCCTTAATTGAATTTTCAATCTGTATCAACAAATTCTTGTACATATCAATCTCATCATTTAGTGATTCAATACTCTTATTCATTGTATTTTTAACTGATAATTTTAAATTTCCACCTATTATATCATTAACATCAGATGTATAGTCATAGAAAATTATTGATATCCCTGAAAATATTATAGTTATCATAAATATGATTTTAAAGATAAACCCACTTATACTTTTATTCATTATTGCCCTCACTAATTAATTATTATGTAAATTTTAATAAAATTATAAATACCATTAATAACTAAATTATATCATATTTTGTAACTTAATCAAATATTTAAGAAAAATGGACAGAAATATTATATTATTATTGTAACCTACTAGAATTACTTGAATATATTATAGTAAACAATGAATTAGGGAGGATTTAATATGGATTCAAACTATAATTTTTCTTCTTATAACCTTGGAGTTTCTGTCAATAAATCAGTTAACACTTCTATAACAAATATAGGCGATACTTTAATATACACTATTGTGGTAAAGAATAACACGCCATTACCTATACCAAATATTAAAGTTTTAGATTATCTACCATCAGCTTTGTTATTTAATAATGGATCTGTATTTATTAATGGTATAACCTCTCCAAATGCAACAATTCTACCTCCTAATGGGATTTCTTTAAACTTTTTACCTCCAAATGCAACATTAATGGTTCAGTTTTCAGCGACAGTTATTACTACCCCTATTGGTGGTTGTATTAATAATATTGGTACCTTTAAATATAAAGTAATGAATTTTCCTGAGGTAACAGTTGAATCTCCTATAGTTTCTACCTGTGTAGCCACTCCAAAATTATCAATGGAATTTACAACACCAGACTCAATAGTTGCTTTAGGTGGTATTATTCCATTCAATATGAAAATCATAAATACAGGGTGTATTCCTTTAACTGATTTGATTGTTAATATCACTATTCCAGATGAATTTAGCTTTGATCCTAATTCAGTTATTATTAATCATACTCCAGGAACATGTGTTGACCCTCCTAATCTTGTTCAAATACCTTTAAACTTTCCTTTGTTACCAAATGAAGTAGTGACACTTAATTTTAATGTTAATATATTAAGTCCTAAATTAGGCTCTTATGCTTTTCAACCCTTTATTACTGGAAGATACACCACAAATTTCTTTCTTATTAATTCTCCAACAGTGTCACTAACTGTTGGAACAAATAAATATACCTTTAATCAATATGTTAATAAGCTTTGTGCTAACAAATGTGATATATTGACTTATACAACTGTGCTTAAGAATTCTAAAGATTCTGCAGCAATTGCAAATGTTACACTTTTTGATCTTATTCCTTGTAATACCAGACTCTTAAATAATTGTTTTATGATTAATAATACCCTATACCCAATGCCAAATCCTGAACTATCAATATCTCCTCCTGCAATACCTATAGGTGGAGCATTAACTATAACTTATTCTGTTATAGTTAATGGATGTGATTATGTTATTAGTAATCCAACTGCTTTTGTTTCAGGAAATGGAGCTACAATGACACCAATTCTTTCAAATAGAGCAGTTACGAAAATTTGTTAGTTTATCAATGCTAGATGGGTAAAATACCTGTCTAGTATTTCTTTTAAATTCACTATTATTAAAGTAGTATCACTTCTCTTTTATTGTGAATAAAATAAGTATTAAATACAAAATGGAGGGAAAACTATGACTTATGAAATTATAGGGAAGGTTTTATTTTCTCAAAATACATTTTTTGATTCTTTAATCCCCCTTGGAAATATTCAAGTTGTTTTAAGAAATACATCATCTAATAATGCAATTTGTGTATCTACTGATCCTTTAGGTCAGTTTAGAATTTTTAATATCCCCAGTGGAAATTATGAGTTAATAGAGAGCTATGGCTATAATAACCCATTTCTAAGTCCAGCTGACTTTAACTCATCTAGTATAATTACAGGTGCTATACCTGAAAAGGATCCTTTTATATCATCAATACACCCAACACCAATTGGAACAAAAATATTCTCTCTAACACCTAATACTGTTTTTCTTTCAACTTCTAGTTTCATAAATAATATTAAAGAAGTTGACTTTGTTGATTCTACCTATTTTGAAGTACCTTTTTTATCAAATAATAAATCCTTTTCTGATACTAATCTTGTTAAATTTGAGTATAACGGAACTTTTGGAACAAATTTACCTGGAACTTTAAGTAATACTAACAGACCTTCAGCTAATTCTATTCCTAACTTTATATATTCACCATATTCTACTACATTACCAAAGACCAACGGGTATAGTATAGTTAATATTGGTAATTTATATACTAATGCTAATAGTAATTACAACTTTGCTAATCATACTACTAATATAGAAACTGGTAATTTACTTTTATTAAACAACAACTATGGCTATCTAAATAATACAAAAAATGTTTTCTATTTTGAAACATTTAATGCTCTTAATATTAATACTGAATATTTTTTCTCCTTTTGGATTTCTCCTTTAAATAGAAATATATCCAATGATATTCTAGAAATTAGTTTAGAAATAAAAGATGGGAATAACATTATAATTTCTGATAATGTTATATATAGTGCTTTAGATTATGGCCAATTTACTTGGGAACAAGTTGGATATACTCTTAATACATTGAGCAATACATCCTTAACTCTAACTCTCTATAGTTATAATTCTATTAATAAAAACATATTATTGGGAATTGATGAGATTTCACTTAGAGAGATTTATCCTGAAAGTCCCTTATTATTATCTAAGACTGGTTATTATTCAAATGATTTATTAAATCCTGAAATTAATTACCAAATAACATTGAAAAATACTTCAAATTTAATTAATATTTACAATTTATATGTAGATGATATACTACCTTCTAACTGTATTTTTAAATATGGAAGTGGGATATTAGATGGGGTAACTTTACCTGGTACTTTCCCATTTAAAATTGATACATTAGCACATTCAACCACATCTACTTTATCCTTTATAGCACAAATTACTAGTAACCTTAAAAATACCCCTTGTAATATCGCTATGGCAAAGTACTCCTATTTAATTAATTCAACAGAGTATACATTAACAACTAAAACTGAACCTTTTTGTCTACCACCATTAGTTATTGAACCTGAAGTGTATTTAGTTGTATCAGAAAATGCTTGCACCTTAAAAGAACCACTTAAATATACCTTGAATATTAATAACTTTAATAATGTGGATTTTCTAGATGTTTCTATTATAGATGAACTCCCAACTTCAGTAAAATATATTGAGAATTCTCTATCTATAAATGGTATAACCATTCCAAATGAAAGTGTATTACCACCTAATGGTTTATACCTCGGAACATTGCCTTCATTAAGTTCTAATAGTATTAGTTTTTTTGTACTACCTGAAACCATACCTAGTCCTAATTTAATTTCTAATTCTATGAATATATATTTTCAAAATCCTACTACAAAAAGTATGACATTTATTGAATCAAATACAGTAGTTACCAATGTTTATCAGGTTTTATTCAATTCAACACTTAATGCCATACCAACCACTGCTAAAAAGAATATTCCTATAACATTTTTTTCTTCATTGACTAATACAGGTAATATACTTGCAACATCAATTGTTGCATTTATGACTATTCCAGATGGCTTTTCACTAATGGATAATTCAATAATAATTGATAATAATGGATTTGGACTTACTAAGTCATATATTCATGAACTTTTATTAAATAATAACTTTTTAATTTCACTTCCAGACCTTTATCCTGGAAATTCTGTTAGCTTTAGTTTTCAAGTTGTCCCTATTGAAGAAATTAATTATATTACACCTTTTTTAATGAACTATCTTTCCTATTTTAATTATGTATCATTAATTGCAAAAACAAGTATTTATGTAACTTCATCTCAACAAGTATTTATAACCTCCTCTGGCAATAGTGTTTCAATAGAAAGATTTGCAAATGGGGTATGCTTTAAGAGATGTGATATAATCATTTTTACAGTGGTTGTTTCAAATTCTCCTAATTCCTTTTCTCCAATAGATTGTACCTTATTTGAAAAAATTAGTTGTAATACTTCTTTCATTAAGGGAAGTATTTATATTGATGGAATACGTAGTGGAGTATCAAATCCTAGTTTAGGAATTCCAGTACATTCTATTCCAGTGGGAAAACAAGTAAAAGTAACTTATTCCGTTAAAGCTACTTCTTGTGGAGTATCTAATTCACATAGTATTGCAATAATAGATGATGGCGGTGTGGCTCCTATTGAAATACTATCAAATATAAGTAAAATTATAATAAAATAGAAGGGGCCTCCCCCTTCTATTTTATTATTTTAATTTAATTAACAACTCACCGGTTTTTACAGTTTGACCTTCTATAATAAAAATCTCATCAACTGTTCCATCAATATTGGCTATAATACTAGTTTCCATTTTCATAGCTTCTACTACAACTAAAGTATCTCCCTCTTTAACCTCTTGGTTCTTTTCTACTAATAGTTTTATAACATTCCCTGGAATTGAAGAGGCTATTTCTTGTTTATTATCAGGGTCAGCTAATTTAAATTTATTATCTTCTCCAAGTACTCCCTTTATTGTTTGAGTTTTATCCTTAATTTTTATAACTCTTCTATTACCATTAATCTCAAACTCAACTTTTCTATTACCATCTTCATTTAACTTACCAATTTCAACTAACCTTACAATTTGAGTCTTTCCTTCCCTAAATTCAAACTCACAAGTTTCACCTTCATATAATCCATGAAAAAATACATCACTTCTTAATCTACTTATATCACCATATTCTAAAATATATTTAATATAGTCCTCATATACCTCTGGATATAGTGAATAGCTTAACTTAGTCTTCATAGTTGGTTCTATATTAAATTTATTTTTTAGATATTCTCCTATTTTATCAAAATCTTCTGGCTCTAAAAGTTCTCCTGGTCTACATGTTATTGGTTCATCATCCTTTAAAATAAGTCTTTGTAAATCTTTTGGGAATCCTCCATCCGGTTGTCCCATCATTCCTTTAAAATATGCTACCACAGAATCAGGAAAGGCAAGATTTTTTCCCTTCGTATAAATATTATCTGGAGTTAAATCATTTTGAATCATAAAAATTGCCATATCACCAACCATTTTTGATGAAGGAGTAACCTTAATAATATCTCCTACCATATCATTTACTTTTTTATACATCATTTTAATCTCATTAAATCTATGTCCAAGTCCAAAGCTCTCTACTTGTGGCTTTAAATTAGAGTATTGTCCTCCTGGAATTTCGTATTTATAAATTTCTGCACTACCTGATTTTAAGCCTGACTCAAATTGACTGTATATAGGACGAACACTATCCCAATAATCAGATATTTTTTGTATCCCATTTAAATCAATTCCTGTTTCTCTATGAGTATTTTCTAGTGCTGCCACAACAGAATTTAACGCAGGTTGACTTGTTAAGCCAGACATTGAATTAAATGTGGTATCAATTATATCAACCCCAGCCTCAGCTGCCATTAACACTGTTGCAACTGCATTACCTGTTGTATCATGTGTGTGTAAGTGTATTGGTATTGATATTTCATTTTTAAGAGCTGTAATTAACTTTTTAGCAGAATAAGGCTTAAGTAATGCAGACATATCCTTTATTCCTAAAATATGTGCTCCCATTTTCTCAATTTCCTTTGCTTTTTTCACATAATACTCTAATGTATATTTATCCCTAGTTGCATCTAAAATATCACCAGTATAACATAATGCAACCTCAGCAACCTTGCCACAATTTAGCACTTCATCTAAACTTACTTCTATCCCTTTTAACCAGTTTAGAGAGTCAAATATTCTAAAAACATCAATTCCACTTTTTGATGATTGTTTAATAAACTCTCTTATTACATTATCAGGATAATTTTTATAACCAACACAATTAGCACCTCTAATAAGCATTTGGAACATAACGTTAGGTATTCTTTCTCTTAATTCCTCAAGCCTTTTCCATGGACTTTCTTTTAAAAACCTGTAGGAAGTGTCAAAAGTTGCACCTCCCCACATTTCTAATGAAAATAAATCATTACCATAATATGCTGTTGCCTCTGCGATATCTAACATATCTCTACTTCTTACTCTTGTTGCCATTAATGACTGCTGTGCATCTCTCATAGTAGTATCAGTTAATAATAATTTATTTTGGCTTTTTATCCAGTTTACAACTCCATTAGGGCCATTCTCATCTAATATTTGCTTAGTTCCACTTAATATTATTTCTTTATTTATAATTGGAATTTCAGCCATATCATACTCTTTCTTATACCCTTTAGTTTCATTTACAACCTTTTCACCAATTATTTTCATAGCTCTTATTTCTTCATTTGTAGATGGTTCAATGTCAAAAAGCTGAGGATTATCTGATATAAAGTTTGTATCACATTCACCCTTCATAAATATTTCATTATTTAAAACATTAATTAAGAAATCTACATTAGTCTTAACTCCTGTTATAGTGATTTCTTTTATAGCTCTTATTGATTTTCTTGCAGCATCTTCAAAGGTTCTAGAATAGGATGTTGCTTTTACAAGTAAGGAGTCATAATAAGGTGATATAATAGCACCTTCATAACCGTTACCTCCATCTAATCTAACACCATATCCTGATCCTGTTCTATAAACATCTATTCTTCCATTATCAGGTGAAAAGTTATTTCCAGGGTCCTCAGTAGTAATTCTACATTGAATAGCATACCCTCGAGGCTTTATATCATCTTGGGAAGCAATTGAAATTTCTTTATCAGCTAATTTTTTTCCCATTGCTATATAAAGCTGACTTTGAACTATATCTATTCCAGTTGTCATCTCTGTAACTGTATGTTCAACTTGTATTCTTGGATTCATCTCAATAAAATAATGATTTCCATTAATATCAACTAAAAATTCAATTGTACCTGCACTCTCATAATTAACAGATTTAGCGATTTTTAATGCATCATCACAAATTGCTTTTCTTTTCTCTTCACTTAATGTGAAGGCTGGACTGAATTCAACAACCTTTTGATGTCTTCTTTGTATTGAACAGTCTCTTTCATAAAGATGAACCACATTACCATGTTTATCACCTAAAACTTGTATTTCTATGTGTTTTGGTCTCTCTAAAAACTTTTCAACAAAAATATCATCTATACCAAATGCTTTTTTCGCCTCATTTTTAGCACTTATAAAGGAACTAAGAATTTCATCCTCCTTTCTAATTACTCTCATTCCTCTTCCACCGCCACCAGCAGCAGCCTTTATCATAATTGGATATCCATTCTTTTTCCCAAATTCCTTTATAACTTCAATGTCAGAAATTGCACTTTCTATTCCTGGAATTACAGGAACTCCAACCTCCTTAGCTACAATCTTAGATTTTATTTTATCCCCTAGTTTCTCCATCATTTCAGATTTTGGTCCAATAAATTCAATTCCAACCTCTTCACATTTTCTTGCAAAATCAGGATTTTCTGAAAGGAATCCATATCCAGGATGAATAGCATCTACCTGTTTTTTTATAGCTAACTGTATAATTGCATCTATGTCTAAATATGCCTCAACAGGTCCTTTGTTAACACCAATTAAATATGCTTCATTTGCCTTTGTTCTGAATAATGAACATTTATCCTCATCAGAATAAATAGCTACAGTACTTATTCCAAGCTCATGACATGCTCTAAAAATTCTTATTGCTATTTCTCCTCTATTTGCAACTAACACTTTCTTTATATTACGCCCCAAATTTAACACCTCATTTATTTAGATTACATATTTAATTAATATGACCATATGAGATAATTATTCATTCTTTTCATTTTTTATATAATTTTTTTAGTTACTTTCATAAATTTATTAAATTGTGACATACTATGTTTGAAGGAGTGATAAATATGAAAAAACATATAAAGAAAGTTGTTTACCCACTGTTATCCTTATTATTATTAAGTGCTATGACTATTAAGGCTATGGCGGTCCCCCTAACCTTTAATCTTTCAAGTGAAATTGGTGAGTTTGATTATTTAGGAGATACCTATGGAGTAAAAATAATTACTTCTGCTAATTCAGGAGATATTACATACTGCTTAGAAATAAATGATGATTATCCAAAGTCTAATCATGAATATTCCTCACT
>JBOFVP010000287.1:0-59712 GCA_051653165.1 Clostridium sp. | reverse complement strand
AAAAACTCAAAACTTTCCCTCCTTTATGTTAAAACTCCCCAAATCAATTGAGGAGTTTATAATATAATTATATATTAACTTATTTCTTAAATTAAATCTAGTTATTTATCCCTTTTATTATTCTGGTTTAATAACTGGTTTTTCAGGTTCTACTCCACCTTCACCTGGATTTGGATTTGGATTTGGTGTTGGATCTGGATCTGGTTTAGGCGGTTCTTCCTTTTGCAGAGTGATTGTTACTGTTCCACCTGGCTTTATCTTCTGAGTGAAACTTTTAATCTTTGTTCCTTCACTTGGGTTAGTGATTGTAAATTTAATTCCTGCAGCATTTAACTTTCCTTTTGCAGTTTCAATATCCATGCCAACGCTTATATATTTCGTAACATCAATATCCTTTGGCTTCTCTGGCTCTACAGGTGGTGTTACTGGTTTCTCTGGCTCTACTACAGGTGGCTTTGGAATTTCATCCTGTGGCTTACCCTTATCGTCATCTGAAACATGATCATCTGGATTAATGTTATTTTCTTTATTATAAGCTTTTTCCTCATCTTTAAGTTTTGCTAATTGATTTCTCCATGAAGCTGCATTATATGTTTTAGAGTCTGGAAGCTTATTTTCAAATAGAAAATCCTTCAATATTTTTCCATTTTGCTCTTTATCTATTAAAAGTACCCATCCCTTATTTTTATATAACCCACCCCAAGATAATTCATTTTGAGGTATTTGTATTTGTTGAAATTCTAAAACTGGCATTTTATATACCGTATAAGCTAAATTTAAAGCCTGTGGTATATCAATGTTAGTTTTAACATGACCTGCTAAAGTTGTTGCTAGCCCAGGCCATCTTAAAGGATTTACACTTTTAATCTTTTCAGCTACATTAAATAAAACTTCTCTTTGTCTTTCATCTCTTTCATATGCACCATTTCCTACTTTTCTGATTCTTGCATAAGATAAAGCTTGCTGTCCATCTAATTTTTGTACTCCTGATTTTGTTATCATATCTGATTTTGCTCCACCAGTAGCTTCCCCTATAAATTTATTTATTTCCCCTATTTCATAATCTTTAATATCTACTTCAAGTCCACCAATCTCATCAATTATAGACTCAAATCCCCAGAAGTTCACAGCTACATATTTATCTAGCTTCACTCCAAAGTTTTGATAAATAGTTTTCATCAATAACTCAATACCCCCTAAAGCATATGCTGCATTTATTTTTTGCTGCCCATGTCCTGGTATATCAACTAAAGTATCTCTCATTATTGACGCTAATTTTACATTTTGATTATTCTTATCTATACTTGCTATGATCATAGAATCTGATCTTGAGTTTTCATCTAACGTTCTTCCATCAGTTCCTATTAATAAGACATTTGTTATGCCATCCACCTCAGTAAAATTAATTTGCTCCTCATCACTACTAGATATGGAGTTTATTTCTTGATAAAACGTATTTTTATAATATATGTATCCACCTAATATTAATATTAGTGTAATCCCTAAAAAAGCACCTATTCCTATTAATATTTTTTTCATAATACTAATTTTTTTCTTTTTTTTTCTTTTTTTAATATTATTCTCCTCCACTAAACAACCACTCCCTCTGTTATAATATTAACATATTAATTATATTTTACACAAATCTACGATTTTTTCAATGGGTAATGCATAATTAACAACGGTTTTAAACTATTATTCCTTAGAAATACTTTACTAACTATGTTATAATTAACTAAATTAAAAATCGTGAGGTAATGTATGAAAGAAGATATATTAAATTTACTGTTAAATACAAATAGTTACATTTCCGGAGAAGATATAAGTAATATTTTAGGTGTTACTCGTTCTTGTATATGGAAACACATTAAGTCTTTAAAAAATGATGGCTACATAATTAAGGGAGTCTCTAATAAAGGATATAAATTAATCTCTTCACCTATAGATTTATCTTTACAAGAATTAAAAAAGCTACTATCTGACACTGATTTTTCAAATAAAATTATTTTCTTTGATGAGATAGACTCCACAAATTTACATGCTAAAAAATTAGCTTCCACAGGTTCACCTGAAGGAACTGTTGTAGTGTCTAAAATCCAAAATAACGGTGTAGGAAGACTTCAACGCGAATGGGTATCTCCAACTGGCGGCTTATGGTTTTCATTAATTTTGAAACCACCCACTACTCCTATTAATGCTGGTAAAATCCCATTAATAGCAGCTGCTTCAATTTATAATACATTATCTAAACTTGGCTACCCTTGTAAGATAAAATGGCCAAATGATATATTACTAAACCAAAAAAAAGTCTGTGGAATATTAACTGAAATGAGCTGTGAACTTGATAAAATTAATTATGTAATCCTAGGTATTGGTGTTAATGTTAATATTAAAAGTATTCCTAAACTTCTTAAAGATAAAGCAACTTCAATGTTCTTATCTAATAACCAAGAAGTAAATATAAACCTATTGCTAAAAAGTATATTAGAAGAATTTCAACTTCTATACAATGAATTTTTATCTACTTTTGAAATACCTAGTTCAATTAAAATATGTAAAGCAAACTCTTCACTAATTAATAAAAAAATAACAATATCAACTTTATCAACCAAAGAAGTTGCTAAATGTATTGATATTTCACCAAGTGGGGCATTAATTATAGAAGATGACTTTGGAAATCAAAAAGAAATTCTATCCGGCGAAGTAAGTTTATCTGAAAATTATTAAGGGAAAGACAATTACTGTCCTTCCCTTATTTTTATAATAATATTATATTATTTTCTTCACATAATCTAATGTTTTTTTCATCCCATACTGATGATTGAACTTCTCCAATATGTGCTTTATTTAAGAAAAACATACACATTCTTGATTGTCCAATACCACCACCTACAGTATATGGTAATTCACCTGCAAGTAATGCTTTATGGAATGGTAATGTTCTTCTATCATTACATCCTTCAATTGTTAATTGTTCATCTAAAGCTTTTTCATCAACTCTAATCCCCATAGAACTTAATTCAAATGCTCTATCTAATAAAGGATACCAAACTAATATATCCCCATTTAGTGACCAATCATCATAATCCGGTGATCTTCCATCATGCTTTTCACCTGATTTCAATATTCCACCTATTTGCATTAAAAATACAGCCTTTTTATCTTTGCAAATTTTATCTTCTCTCTCTTTTGAATTTAAATTTGGATACATGTCTTCTAATTCTTGAGAGGTTATAAAGTATATCTCTTCTGGTAAAACTAACTCTTCATTAACTAATTTAGTTTTAACATATTTTTCAGTATTCTTTAAAACACCATAAATACTTTTAACTATTCCTTTTAAATTTTCTAAACTTCTTTCTTCTTTAGATATTATCTTTTCCCAATCCCATTGGTCTACATATATTGAATGTAAATTATCTAAATCTTCATCTCTTCTTATTGCATTCATATCAGTATATAATCCCTGCCCTACTGGGAATCCATATCTGTGCAAACTCATTCTTTTCCACTTAGCTAATGAATGAACAATCTCCACCTCTTCAGTAGTTGCTTTTAAATCGAATTTAACAGGTCTTTCTACACCATTCAAATTGTCATTAACCCCCGTATTACTACACACAAAAAGCGGTGCAGATACCCTAAGTAAATTCAAAGTATTAGCTAAATTCTCCTCAAAGTAATCCTTAATTGCTTTTATATTTTTCTCTGTCTCAATTAATGTAGTACTACTTTTATAACCCTCTGGGATTATTAGCCCTTCTACCTTCATAATAATAGCCCCCTTTATTTATAATATACCATCTATTATACTCAAATAACCTCAAAAAACAAACCTTTTAACATGAATATTTATAGAAATATTGTTAAATATCATTAATATTTTTTCTATTATATTTGATAAATTATTTTTAAGTATTTTAGCTGCTTTTTTCTTCATTACTTAATTTTAATTTTAACACCTTTTCTATCTCCATGTTTACCAATAACATAACATTAAATTTGAGTTGTTAATTTCAAAGTATTTTCCAATTATATATTTGAATCTTGATGTATCTAATACTGTACCTAACTCTACAACCCTCTCCTTTAGAAATCTTGAGGGTTTACATTGTATCTAAGTAAGAACATCTACAGCTTTATAGATAACCAATACAATTGATTCTGGACTCATTCTAGCTATATCAGGTAGAAACCCTTGAATACTTCATAATTTTTTCAATTTAATCCAATCTATTCCCCCCATTTTTTTAGATACTCCTAATGTGATTATAACAATATCTGAATCACATCTTTCTTCTATACTTCCTCTATAAATATTTATAGGTTTTACAAAAGATATTCCTTAAACTAAGTCCATAATCTCCCCTACAGCTTTTTCCATATTAATATCATATAAACATATTTCCGTTGTTATTCCACTATTCGAAAGTGTAAATGCAGTTGTAGAACCAATAATTTTAGTCCCAATTATATGTTACCTTTCTTTTTTTCTGAATCGTTATAATCCCTCATTTTCTAAAATATTAAATAAATTCATTTATTTAATATTTTCTTTTCTCTATACTTACATATAATATTCATATAAATTTAATTTTGTTTTATAAATTTTATATTTACAATCGCTTCATAAAGCTTTAATATTATATCTGTGTCTAAAGAGAAGAAAACTTGGAGGTTTGCTATGAATATTAATATTTTAGGTGTACCTGTATATTATGGGTGCGATAAGAAAGGTGTAGATAACGGTCCCGATACTTTAAGAGAAAGCGGGCTACAACAAATTTTGGATAAATATAATAACACAAAAGATTTAGGTAATGTAAAAGTTTTAAAGGTTGATGACTCCCATAAATTTTCATCACATCCCACACTTAAATATCTAGATGAAATAGTTCATTGTAATAATGAATTAGCCACTATGGTTTACTCATCATTACAAGAAGGTTCATTTCCATTTATAGTTGGAGGAGATCATTCTATCGGATTAGGTAGTATTGCTGGAGCCTCTAAATTTTATGGACAAGATTTAGGTGTAATTTGGATTGATGCTCATGGAGATATTAACACTCCAGAAACAAGTCCTTCGGGTAATATACATGGAATGCCATTAGCTTCATCATTTGGTTTAGGCCATGAAAAGTTAACTAGCATATTCTTTAAAGGTAGTAAAATTAAAATGGACAATGTTTTCATTTTAGCTGCCAGAGACTTAGATCAAGGTGAGCTTGATTTAATTAAAGAAAATAACCTTAATGTATGGACCTTTAATGATATAAAAGAAAAAGGATTAGAAACATGCTTAAATGAATTATTATTTAAAGTATCTGAAAAGAACTTAGAAAACCTCCATTTAAGTTTTGATATAGATTGCCTTGATCCTGAGTTCGTTCCTGGTACAGGTACTCCTGTGGAAGACGGTTTAAATGTACAAGGTGGTTGTAAGGTATTAGAAACACTTATTGCTTCTAAACTTATTCGATCAATTGATTTTGTTGAATTTAATCCAAGTTTGGACTCAACAAGTACTACACTTAACAACTGTCTTACTTTACTTGAAGAAATAAGCTTATCACTTTCAAAGACTGAGAATTAATTCTCAGTTTTTTATCTTATTTCTAACTATTGTTTTTTGTATATAACATATATATAATTAATATAATACATAATATGGAGGATAACTAATGAAACTATTATTTTTTGATACAGAAACAACTAGCATAAAACCAGGACATATATGTCAACTTAGCTACATTCTTGTAGATGCTTCAGTTAAACCACAAGTAACTACTGGAAAAAACTTTTTCTTCACAGTAGATGAAATGGATGCAGGCGCTGAACAAGTACATGGTTTTTCACTAGAAAAGTTATATGAATTATCTAATGGTTCATATTTTGAAGATACAGTTTGGGATTTCATTCAGGATTTTGTAGATGCTGACTTTGTAATTGGTCACAATGTTAATTTTGATATAAGATTCTTAAAACATGAATTAGAAGGTTTAGGAGAAGATTTTACACCTAAAAATATCTTCTGTACTATGGCTTACTATAAAAATATCTGTAAAATATTAAAAGCAAATGGAGATATAAAAAATCCAAAACTTGAAGAAGTTATTAAATATCTAAATATAACTAAGGAACATATCACAAAAAAATCTGATGAACTATTCGAAGGTAGTGGAGATTACCATGATGCAAGATTTGATACAGCTGCAACATATTTAACCGTTATAGAAGGTATGAAAAAAGGATTAATTCCTGCTGGATATTTTTCAAATATGTTAAAAAAGTAAATTAACAAGTGAGGATTTTATGAAAAAATATATATGTGATATTTGTGGCTATATATATGATCCCTTATTAGGGGATATAGAAAGCAATATATCTCCTAATACAGATTTCGAAAATATACCAGACTCTTGGCTGTGTCCTATCTGTTACATAGGAAAGGATGTCTTTTCTGAGATAGACTAAGCCCACTTATACCTAATTTACATTTTATTAAATTAATATAATTTGTAAGTATTATATTTTTCCTATATAATACTATTATGAGGATAACATATTAGGAGGGGTTTTATGAATTCAACAACAAAAAATATGATTTACTTTTTTCTTTCTTGTATAGGATTAAGTACTATGTTTTCATTATTTACTGGAAAAATATTTTTATCTATTATAATAGGTATCTTCCTATCAATTTCATTTTTTTATGGTCCTAAGAAAAATAAAGCAAAAGATTGTGAAGAAATCGTTATAAATCCAGAGCTTACTGAAAAATAGTTATATAGTAAAAAGGCATGCTATTGCATGCCTTATTTGTTTATAATATCATAGTATTCTTCTATTTTTGTCTTAGGCATTGCTTCTACCCCTTCTAACGGATATTTAATACCCATACTTTCATATTTGTTAACCCCTAATAAATGATATGGTAATAATTCAACCTTCTCCACATTTTTTATACCTTTAATGTACTCTTTAAAAGCTATAATATGATCTTCACCATCTGTTAATCCTGGTACTACAACATGTCTTATCCACATTTTATTACCATTATCCTGCATTTGCTTTAAAAAGTTCTCTGACTCATTCATATCCATCAAAGTTACGTTTTTATATCCCTCTTTTGTAAAATGTTTAATATCAAATAGTATTAAGTCTGTATATTTTAGAATTTCTGTATAATCCCCTAATCCATACCCAGCAGTATCTAAACAAGTATGTATTCCCTTATCTTTACATAACTTTAGCACTTCTAATAAAAATTCTGGTTGTCTTAAAGGATCTCCACCTGAGAATGTTACCCCACCGTTAGATCTTTCAAAATAATTTTTATACCTTGCAATCTTATTTACAAGTTCTTCTGCAGTATATTCTTCCCCTCCTGCAAAATTCCATGTATCTGGATTATGACAATATTTACATCTTAATGCACATCCTTGAAAAAACACTACTACTCTTATTCCTGGTCCATCTACAAGCCCCATAGTTTCTATGGAATGAATTCTACCTTTTACCATTTTTTTCTCTCCTTTATTAGTGGAAACAAGCTATCTATTTAAGATAGCTTGTTTTTTATATTATAAACTTTCGTGGAATGTTCTACTTATAACTTCTAATTGTTGGTTTCTAGTTAATCTGTTAAAGTTAACTGCATAACCTGAAACTCTTATTGTTAATGTTGGGTACTTTTCTGGATGATCCATTGCATCCATTAAAGTTTCTTTGTTAAATACATTAACATTTAAGTGATGAGCTCCTTGAGTGAAGTATCCATCTAATATTCCAGCTAAGTTATCTATTCTTTCTTGTTCTTCTTTTCCTAATGCATCTGGAACGATTGAGAACGTATTAGAAACTCCATCTTCACAACATGGGTTGTAAGGAAGTTTAGCAACTGAATTTAATGATGCTAATGCTCCATTTACATCTCTTCCGTGCATTGGGTTAGCTCCTGGTGCAAAAGCAACTCCTGCTTTTCTACCATCTGGAGTAGATCCTGTTTTCTTACCATAAACAACGTTAGATGTGATTGTTAAAATTGATAATGTGTGCTTAGCATCTCTGTATAAAGGATGTCTCTTTAATTCGCTTGAGAACTTCTCAACTAATGCTACTGCTAAATCATCAACTCTATCATCATCATTTCCGTATTTAGGGAAATCTCCTTCTATTTCAAAATCAACAGCAATTCCTTGCTCATTTCTTATTGGCTTAACCTTAGCATACTTAATAGCTGATAATGAGTCAGCAACAACTGAAAGACCAGCTATACCAAATGCCATTAATCTACCTACTTGAGTATCATGTAAAGCCATTTGTCCTGCTTCATAAGCATATTTATCATGCATAAAGTGAATTGTGTTCATTGTATCTACGTATAACTTTGCAATATACTCTAATACACCATTATATACTTCTGAAACCTTAGCAAAATCTAAAACTTCATCAGTCATTGGCTTCATTCCTTGAATTACAGTTTTACCTGTCTTTTCATCAACTCCACCATTGATTGCATATAATAATCCCTTAGCTAAGTTTGTTCTAGCTCCGAAGAATTGCATTTGTTTACCAACCTTCATTGCTGATACACAGCAAGCTATAGCATAATCATCACCATAAATTGGTCTCATGATTTCATCATTTTCATATTGTACAGCATCTGTCTTAATTGAAATATCTGCACAGAATTTCTTAAACCCTTCTGGTAAGCTTGGTGACCATAAAACAGTCATGTTTGGTTCTGGTGCTGGTCCTAAGTTTACTAATGTGTGTAGGTATCTGAATGAGTTCTTTGTTACAAGAGTCTTTCCATTTACACCCATACCACCAATTGATTCAGTAACCCAAGTAGGATCTCCTGCGAATAAATCATTGTACTCTGGAGTTCTTAAATGTCTTACTAATCTTAATTTAATTATAAATTGATCTATAATTTCTTGAGCTTCTGATTCATTAATTAAACCACTAGCTAAATCTCTTTCAATATATACGTCTAAGAATGTAGCTGTTCTACCTAATGACATTGCAGCTCCATTATTTTCTTTAACAGCTGATAAGTATCCAAAGTATACTGCTTGAACTGCTTCCTTAGCTGTTCCTGCTGGCTTAGAAATATCAACTCCATATTTACTAGCCATTGACTTCATAGCTTGTAGAGCTCTAATTTGCTCATTTACTTCTTCTCTTTGTCTTAAAAGCTCATCTAACATATCTCCCTTTAAAGCCTTTAAGTCATTTTTCTTACATTCTATTAAATAATCAATACCATATAATGCAACTCTTCTGTAATCCCCTATGATTCTTCCTCTTCCATATGCATCTGGTAATCCTGTTAATAATCCAGCACTTCTAGCTGCTCTAGTTTCATCAGTATAAGCATCGAAAACTCCTTGGTTATGAGTTTTTCTGAACATAGGGAAAAATTTCTCTATATCCTTATCTAGTTCATATCCATATTCTTTAAGTGAAGTTTCAACCATTCTGAATCCACCGTAAGGATTTACTATTCTCTTAAGTGGTGCGTCTGTTTGTAACCCAACAATAACTTCGTTGTCTTTATCAATATATCCAGCATCATAGCTATCTATTCCTGATACTCTATCAGTAGCAACATCTATAACACCTTTCTTGATTTCTTCAACAATTAAATCGCTTGATTTGTTCCATACTTTTTCAGTCTTTTCTGAAATTGGCGCTAAGAAACTTGCATCCCCTTCATATGCCTTGTAGTTCTTTTGAATAAAGTTTCTAACGTCGATTTTTTCTTGCCAGCTTCCACCTTTGAAGCCTTCCCATTGATTAAACATTCCGCTTCCTCCCTTTTACTCTTAAACGATAATTTAATTATAAATTACCACCATTTTCCAGTCAATAATATTTTTCATTTGAAAACGTTTGTTGATAGGTTTTTTGATAATATTATAACAAAATCTAATATTATTTTATCACACTTTTTTTCCATCCTTTAAGTTTTCTGACAATTTAAATTTATTTTTTCGTGATTTTTTTAACAAAAGAATAAACTTAATGTTAAAAGTAAAAAAAGAGGGGCTATTCCCCTCTATTTTACTCCATATTGTTCATAATATGCATCTATTCTTGATTTTACTTCATCATCAATTAATACTTTTCCATTTACATCTTTATTGTATAAGTATTCTACTACTTCTTCCATAGTAACAATAGCACAAGTTTTAAAATCATACTTTTCTCTAATCTCAACTAATGCTGACTTTTCTCCTTGTCCTCTTTCCATTCTATCAACTGATATTATTAATCCTGTTACATCAACATTTCCTTGTTCCTTTAAAATAGGCATTGTTTCACTAATTGAAGTTCCTGCGGTTGTAACATCCTCAATTATTAAAACTTTGTCTCCATCTTTAATTTTACTTCCTAATAATATTCCTGTATCTCCATGATCCTTCACTTCTTTTCTATTTGAGCAGAAGTTAACATCCATATCATAGTTTGAAGATAATGCTATTGATGTTGTAACACTTAATGGAATACCCTTATATGCTGGTCCAAATAGTATATCAAAATCTTCATCAAAATTTTCTTTTATTGCAGTTGCATAATATTCACCAAGCTTTTTTAATTGCTTTCCACTTCTATAATTTCCTGTGTTAACAAAGAAAGGTGTCTTTCTTCCACTCTTAGTAACAAAATCACCGAAAGTTAACACTCCACATTCTATCATAAAATCAATAAACTCTTTTTTGTATTGTTTCATTTTAAAATCCTCCTAAACTATTCCTACAATTTCATTTATATTATTAATACCTTGTGATTTTAGGAAAGCTTCCATTTCCTCAATAATGTCTTTTCCAGCTGTTGGGTTTGTGAAATTAATTGTACCAATTTGTATAGCACTTGCCCCAGCCATCATAAATTCTATAGCATCTAATCCTGTTGATATACCACCTAATCCTACTACCGGAACCGATACCACCTTACTTACTTCATGAACCATTCTTAAAGCTACTGGCTTTACTGCTGGTCCTGATACTCCAGCATATACATTATTAAATACTGGTTTCCTCTTATATGGATCGATAGCTAATCCTTTTAAAGTATTTATTAATGATATCGAATCTGCTCCTGCTTCCTCGACCTTTAATGCCATATCAACTATATCCTCTGCATTAGGACTTAATTTTACCATAAGAGGTTTATTTGTAATAGCCTTAATTTTTTTAACAACATCATAAGCTACATCTGACTTTATCCCAAATGCCATCCCGCCAGACTTTACATTTGGACAAGATATGTTTAATTCAAGCATGTCTATATCTGTTGCATTTAACTTTTCCACAGCTATTTCATAATCCTCTATACAACCTCCTCCAAGGTTTGCAATTACATTAGTACCTAAAGTTTTCATTTTAGGAAGCTCATTTTTTATAAATGATTCTACACCTGGATTTTGAAGTCCTACTGAATTCATCATTCCCATAGGAGTCTCAAAAACCCTTATTCCTTCATTACCATCTTTAGGATTTAATGTTAATCCTTTCGAGCTAATTCCACCTAATAATCCTACATCATAAAAATCATTGTATTCTGATCCAAAACCAAAAGTTCCTGATGCTGCTATTACCGGATTCTTAAACTCTACTCCATTTATATTAACCTTCAACATATATCTAGCCTCCCAATACTAAAGTTCTACATATTCGCCATCAAATACTGGTCCATCTTTACAAGTCCTTTTATTTCCATCCTTAGTCTTACATGTACAAACTAAGCATGCTCCTACTCCACAAGCCATATGTTTTTCCATAGAAACATATACTTTAACACCTTTTTCTTTGCACATTTCAATAACTTTCTTCATCATTATCTCTGGACCACAACATAAAACCGTATCATATTTTTCTGGCTCAAATATTTCAGTTACAAACCCTTTATGTCCAACATTCCCTGTATTAGTTGAAATTTTAGTATGTTCAACCAACTCCGATAATTGCTCTGTTAGAAATACCTCATCTCTAAATCCTCCTAGAAAATCAACTTTACGATTCCCTTTATAATTTAAAGCTTTTGCAACCTCATATAATGGTGCTACACCTATACCTCCACCTACAAGCGCTACTCTATCTCCACAAGCATCAATGTTAAACCCATTTCCTAATGGACCTATAAGACTTATATAATCACCACTTCTAAGCTTCTCATATTCTTTAGTTCCTCTTCCAACTATTGCATATAAAAATGTTACACTCTCATTATTGCTTTCGCATATACTAATTGGCCTAGGAAGCAAAGTTCCTCCTTCATGCTTAAGCATATAAAATTGTCCTGGCCTTCTTTCATCATTATTTTCTACAACCATCTTAAAAATACCATTTGCAATTTCTTTATTCTCTAAAACCCTAGCTCTTACATAAGTCTTCTTCATACCCTAAACCCTCCTAAGCGTTATTTACAGCTTCTCTTATTTCATCTCTCATTCTTATGGCTTCTTCTCTTGCAGCTTTAGCAAATTTTCTCTCATCTCCTGTTTTCTTATATGCTAATAAAATTCCTCTTGATGAGTTAACAACTCCACCATTACCATTATTCAGATACATAGCAACATCTTGAGCTTTTCCACCCTGTGCTCCATAACCTGGAATCAAGAAAAATACATCCTTAAATTTATCTCTTATTTGTGCACCTTCTTCAATGTGAGTACATCCAATTACAGCTCCTAATGGAATATATCCACACTCTCCCTTAGTAGCTTGACCCATATCATCAATTTTCTCACCAACAACATCATATACTCTTTTACCATCTTCTGTTTTTAAATATTCAAAATCTGCTGCTCCAGGGTTAGAAGTTCTAACTAATACAAAAACTCCCTTATCTCCTTTTTCAATATAACTTAAATATGGCTCTATTGAATCCATCCCCATATATGGACTTAGTGTTATAAAGTCTGCCTCAAAATCACCTTCAAAATGAGCTTTTGCATACATTTTAGCTGTTGCTGCAATATCTCCTCTTTTTATATCCGCTATTATTACTGCATCTTTTTCTCTTAAATATTGAAGTGTTCTTTTATATGCCATTAATCCATCTAATCCTAATGCTTCATAATATGCTATTTGAACCTTATAACATGATACAACATCTAATGTCTCATCAATAATTTCTTTATTAAAATTAAAAATTGCATCTTGAATAGCTTGACCTTCTTTTATATGTTCTGGAATATATGCTAAATCTGTATCTAAACCTAAGCATACAACTCCTAATTCCTCTACTCTTTTATATAATTTATCCATTATTCTACTTTTCATTTTTACATTTCTCCTTTTTTATAAAGAATTTTTCCACCCTTAATAGTCATTAGAACTTCTCCATAGAACTTCATACCTTCAAATGGAGTATTTTTTCCCTTTGATTCAAATTCATTTGAATTAACTGTTATCTCTTTGTTTAAATCTATTAAAACTAAATCTCCATCTTTTCCAACTTCAATTTCGCCTTTATTCATTTTTAGTATATCTGCTGGATTTTTAGACATCAATTCACTTAATTTATTTAATGTAATTCTATTATCCTTTACTAGCTTAGTATAGCATATTGAAAATGCTGTTTCTAACCCCACCATACCTGGTGAACCCTTTAATTTTTCTTCCTTTGTATGAGGTGCATGGTCTGTTCCTATGCAATCAACATATCCCTTTTCTATGGCTTTTATCAAAAATTCAACATCTTCTTTTTCTCTTATTGGTGGATTAACTCTATAATCATTTTTATCCTTTGTTAATGCTATATGATGTGGGGTAACTTCACAAGTAAGTTTAGCTCCATCATTTTTTCCTTCTATTATATATTGCATAGATTCTTTTGTACTAACATGTGCCATATGAACTTTAGCCTTAGTATACTTAGCTAATGAAACGTCTCTCCATGTCATCATATTTTCAGCTAATCTCATATCAACCTTTGTAAATTCAGGTGATTCTGCATGTGACATTACAACCCAATCATTTTCTCTTGCTATATTCATAGCATCCATCATAACCTTTGAGTTTGATACCCCAACTCCATCATCTGATATTGCCTTTACTCTATAATCATCTTTAAAACCATCTAAATGTGATATTGTTTTTCCATCAAAGTTTTTAGTAATTGATATGCATTGATGTATATCAATTAACCCTAATTCTTTCTCTCTATCTTTTACATGATTTAATACTTCTTGCGTTGAACATACAGGATTTGTATTTCCCATAAGACATACTCCTGTATATCCTCCTCTTAGAGCTGCTTTGCTTCCTGTCTTTATATCTTCTTTCCATTCAAGTCCTGGCTCTCTAAAATGTGCATGAGTATCAATAAATGATGGCATTAATACTAACCCATTAGCATCAATAGTTTTAATGTCTATCTTTTCTAAATTACTACCAAACTCTGAAATTTTCCCATTTTCTATATAAACATCTCCAATAAAGTTTTTATTGTTTGAAATTATATTTGCATTTTTTATTAATAAATTCATACCCTTCCCCCTTTTACCTTTCTCTTAGTGTTGTTATATGATCACAATATTCACATCTATATGTTGCTTTTTTATTATCCATTAAAATAAATGATTGTGGTACATATTTTTCTACACTTGTTATACATCTACTATTCTTGCACTCGATTATATTTTCTACTTTCTCAGGTAAAACAGGTTTTATTTTTGAAACTATTTTTTGATCCTTTATTTCATTTATAGTAATACTTGGTGATAATAATGCTAAACTTGTATAATCAAGTTCAAAAGAATCTTCTATTTTAATTATATCTTTTCTACCCATATTATTACTACTTACATTCATAATTAAAGCCACTTGAGTATCACTATTATCTAAATTTAGATAATGAAATATTTTTATTCCTATCCCGGCCTCTATATGATCTATTACTAATCCATTTTTTATGCTTGTAATTTGTAACATTTAAGCCACCCCCAAAAGTTTAGCAATTAGAGCCATTCTTACATACATCCCATATTCTGCTTGTTTAAAATATGCTGCTCTTTTATCATTATCAACTTCACAATGTATTTCATTTACTCTTGGTAATGGATGCATTACTATCATGTCAGACTTTGCTCTATCCACCTTTTCCATATCTAAGATATAACTATCCTTCAATCTAATATATTCTTCTTCATTAAAAAATCTTTCTTTTTGTATTCGTGTCATATACAAAATATCTAATTCTTCAATTACTTCTTCAAGACTTTCTACCTCTTTATATTGAACATTTCCCTTATCTAGGAATTGTATCTTAATATATTCTGGGATAGATAACTCCTTTGGAGATATTAATATAAACTTAACATTCTTATATCTTGTCATTGCCTTAATTAATGAATGTACAGTTCTTCCATATCTTAAGTCACCACAAATTCCTATTGTATGACCATCTAGTCCATCCTTTAAACATTCTATTGTTAATAAGTCTGTTAAAGTTTGAGTTGGATGTTGATGCCCACCATCCCCTGCATTTATAACAGGAACATTAGAATAAAGACTTGCTACTCTTGCCGATCCCTCCATTGGGTGTCTCATTGCAATTATATCTGAATATATTGATACCATTTTAATTGTATCTGCTAATGTCTCCCCTTTTGATGTAGAGCTTGAATTTGGTTCTGAAAAACCAAGTATATTTCCTCCAAGTTTCATCATAGCTGATTCAAAACTAAATCGTGTTCTTGTACTTGGTTCATAAAATAATGTTGCCAAAATCTTTCCATCACATATTTTTGAATAATCTTTTGGATTATCAATAATTTTCTTAGCTAATTGAAATATTTCTTGTAATTCTTCTAAAGTAAAATCCATTGGGTCTATTAAATGTTTATTTATCATTTTATTTCACTCCTTTTTAACCTCTCTGAGTTAATTTAAAGGTAAAAGCCCTTTTATAATAAAAAAATGCCTTCCTCTTTTAAAGGAAGGCATACTAATATTCAGTATACTATCATAAAATTCTTCCTTCTTGGTCTCTCGTACCAATTTAAAGGTTTATTTCTTTTGCATAGCATATCATTTAAATAAGCTTTTGTCAATTACATATAATCCCAAAATTAAAAGCCCAATATAATATTGGGCTTTTTACCTACAGGATTATGGTAGGTATGTACTATTCTTTTATTTGACTCACTCTAGGATACACTCCTAGAGTGAGTACCACTTAAATTATTGCTTTAATTATATTATTAACAGCAAGGTCTGCAACCACAGTTGCCAGAATTGTTACCTTCATTTTCTGCATGGCAACTACTTCCTAAATATTGGCATCCATTATAAACTGTATCAGTACTATAATGAACTACATTATAATCATATACATAATCCTTAACTACTTTGTAGTTTTTAACATATATATGGTTATATCTTGTATAATAATTATTATAATAATCTTTTGTAACAACGTTAGCGTTCTTTCCATTTACTTTATAATAATTATTATAACTTTTTCCACCACCAATATTGCATCCTGCACCTACACCAGCTCCTGATCCAGCTGAAGCACCGTTACCCATTTGTGATCCTTGGCCTTGGAATCCACCAAAATTTTGTTGAGCTCCACCCATTCCTTCAAAACCTTCAAAGTTTGAGAAACCTTTTCCTTCATTCATTCCACATTCCATTTCTTCTTCCCAACCTTTTTCAGCCCCTTCGAAACCACAATTACAATTATTAGCATTTGAATAATACATAAATCTTTCCTCCTCGTTTAATCATCTGTAGATATAGTATACTATATTCACTTTTTACCACTTTTGTTACAAGGATTCTATTATAAATATAAAATAAAAATAAAAGCTAAATTAGTATTCTTTAGCTTTTATTTGAATATACTATTAAATTATATTTTTTCTATTTATTTATGATTAATATATTCTTCGCATAATCAATCTATTGTAGTATAAATTAATGTAAAACATCTTATAATTAATGCCAGTTATTCATGACATTGTCCCACATCATTTTCCCACATTTAGCAAGGGTTACAGTACCATACACGCTATTTGGAATACTAGTAGATAAAACAGTAAATACAAATTTCCCCTTCGTTAAATGAAATAATGCTGTATCATTTTCAACACCTTTTTTATCACCAGTTTTTGATGATATCTCATATTTCAAATCATCTGGAATATATAATGCTAACTTATTTTTGATTTGTTGTCTTCTTAATATATCTATTAACATTGTACTGTTTTTTTCATCTATATAACTATAACTTATTAAAACTCTCCATATTTTTGACATATCATATGCACTAGTTAAATTTTCAACTTCATTATCAGGTGCTTTTTCATCTGTCGTTTTTCTATTAAGGACAGTATTTGTTAATCCCATTTCTTTAATACATTCATTAATTCTATCCATTGAAATTAAGTCTATAATTTTATTAGCCGCTGTATTATCACTTTGTATTAACATTGCAACTAACAATTCAAAAACCGTATACTCTCTTTCATCAAATTCATGTATTATTCCAGTTCCATAAACTTTATCTTTTCCATCTATTTTTATTTTATCTAAGAAATTGAGTTTACCAAGTTCAACTTCCTTTATCAAAGATACTGCAATAGGTAATTTCATACACCCAGCTGCAACCATTTGAACGTTTTCATTGTATCCATATACAAATCCACTAGATAGATCTTCAAAGAAAAACCCATATGTTCCAATTCTTGATTCTAAATATCTCTTAATCTCTTTCATAAATACCCTCCAGCTTTCACTAGTTAATCTGTCCTAAATAAATTATAGCATATTTTCAGAAAATTTTGAAGTATCAATTTTGTTTTATTTCATATCATTTATTAAAACATTATTAAATGATATTACTTTATAAAAATACTAATAATTTATCTAAAACTATTTACCTTAACTTTCTTTATTTATTTTATAGAAAAAAATAAATTTTATGCACAAATATAAAAAAAATGGAATGTATCTTACTTTTGATACATTCCATTTTTAAATTAATCTCCGAAATTGATCCCTATTTTTTTAGCCATTTTAACTAATTCTCCATTTGGATTAACTTGCTTAGTTTTTTGTCCTATAACATTTTCTAAGCTATCGTATGATATTTCAGTCCCTTTTAAACATACCATATTACCAAATTTACCTTCATCAATTAATTCAGCTGCAGCTACCCCATATCTAGTAGACAATATTCTATCAAAGGTTGACGTGTTTCCACCTCTTTGAATATGTCCTAACACTGTACATCTCACTTCTTGTCCGCCTAATACTTTTTCTAAATCCTCTGCCAATTTATTACCAATACCACCCAATCTAATTGGGTCTGGACTATCAGCAACAACTTTAGCAACAACCACTTCACCATCCTTAGGTTTTGCCCCTTCAGCAACTACTACTATTGTAAACGGCTTACCTTGTTCTTTTCTTTGATTTATTTTATTAACAACACTGTTTATGTCATATGGCAATTCTGGTAATAGAATAACATCCGCAGAACCTGCAATTCCTGATTCTAATGCAATCCATCCAGCATTTCTTCCCATTACTTCACATACCATAACTCTATGGTGTGATTCTCCCGTTGTATGAAGTCTGTCTAAAGCTTCAGTAACAATATCAACTGCAGTATTAAATCCAAATGTTATGTCTGTTGATGCTAAATCATTATCAATAGTTTTTGGAACTCCTATTACATTAATACCCTTTCTAGAAAAATCTCTAGCTGATGTTAGTGTACCATCTCCTCCAATTACTACTAAAACATCTACACCCTCTTTTTTAAGGTTCTCAACTGCTACATCTGATACATCTTTTTTTACCTTTACTCCATTTTCTTCTACTGTATAATCAAAAAGGTTATCTTTATTTGAACTGTATAATATTGTTCCTCCTCTATGAAGTATACCTGATACACTATCTAAGGTTAGTGATACAAAGTCATTATTATACAGACCTCTATATCCAAATTTATACCCTATTACTTCATAGCCATAATTTAAAATTGCTGCTCTTGTTACTGCTCTTATTACTGCATTTAACCCTGGACAATCTCCTCCACCTGTTAATAATGCTATTTTTTTTATTCCTTTAGTCATCTTACAAATCCCCCTCTACCGCATTGTTTTGTAATTAGTTGTTGTTATATTTTTTATTTTCAGACAATTTCACCTAAAAAAATATAACATACCTCTAGTACCGACATTAAATAAATAGTTTTTTGTTTGGTATTATTAAATATACTTTCATCTTTTTTTATAATATCATAAAGTTTAATCTCTGAAAAGTATAATTTTATTAATTGTGGTTATTTTTTGAAATTTATTTTTTTAATAATTATTAAAAAAGAGAAGACCATTACATTATGTAATATAAAAATCTTCTCTTAAACTTTATTCATGCCTTACAATTATAATTTCACTACAATCACTTTTACCATCTAGAGATATTTTTATTTTATTTTTACCTTTTATAAATTGATAATCCATATAATTTTCAACTTCTTCATATTGTCCATCATTTATACTTATATAATAATTTTTAATTGTTGAACTATCTTTAAACGCTGCAATTACAAAAGTATTTAGTGATTTAATTTTTTGCTCTTCTGTTAATTCAGTAGCTTTTTCACCTTTCTTCTTTAGGATTATATATGCCTTATCATCTTTATCCTCTACACTACTCCATGGTGAATTTTGAAATAAAATCACATCTTCTGTATATATTGTTGGCTCAATAAATACACCTCCATATAATTTCATATCTACTGATGATATTGAATCTGTATATGTTATATAACTATTACTCTTTTTTTTGTTTAATGTATTATCAATAGCTATGCTATAACTTGCTAAATAAGGTTTTATATTTTCAATAAAATCCTTATTTTTTATACTTCCTACAAATTCTATTTTTTTATATTGTTTTGATATTAGTTCAATTGAAGATATATTAGTCTCCCCACTTTTTATATAACCTTTATTTTTAAAATCAACCATAACCCATTTATTTAATTCTGAACTCCAATATTCTACAACATAATAACTTGGATTTTCTTTAAACTGTGGATTTTTTTTTCTAAACTCTCCAACCCTCGCTTCATACCCATAAGAAACTATTAAGTCCCTTGCTATTATAGCCATATCTCTTTCTGAAACTTTTTTTCTTTCACCATTTTCTTTTAAAATATCATATCCATTAACATTTAAAGAAGATGGTACTCCATCATATACTACAATATTATTAGTTATTTCTATAAGCTTCATAATTTTATCTATTTCACTAAGATTATTGTTAACTAACTCATTTAATTTATATGTTTTCTTTAATTCAATTAACCTTTTATCAATCACATTATTTTTTATAGGTTCATAATAAAGTTGAATATTACCTTCATTGTAATAATTACTCCATTCAACAACCCTTAAACCCTTGTTTTTATCATAGCTAAAATAATAAATTGTAAAACATGATATTAAAATTAACACTAGGGAAATCTTTCTAATTATTCCTTTCCCCACTATTTAACTACCTCTTTTAAAATATTATTTTTTTCTTTTTCTAAGTCTGGAACAAAACTTTTTAATAAAGACAATGTTCCTTCAATCTTGTATTTTCCTAAACAAGCTGGAATTAAAATACTATCACCAAATTCAATATTAAGTTCTTCACTTCCCCACTTTATTTTCCCTGAACCATCTACACAAGTGAATAAATAAAATCTATCTTCATCACTTTCTTCAGCCATACATGATTTTATGTCATACTTCTCAATTGTAAAGAATTCACTTAATACTAAAATACTTTTGTCATACCCCTCTTTAACAATCTTAATCCCTGATGTATTTTCTCCCTTTAAGTTAAAATCAATTACATCAAGTGCTTTTTCTACATGTATTTCTCTTCCTCTATTATAATCGTAGACTCTATATGTAGTATCACTACTTTGCTGAATTTCTGCAATTGTAACTCCTTCACATATTGCATGTACTAATCCACTTTGAACATAGAACATATCTCCTTTTTTAACAGGTATCTTATTTAAATAAGGATCTAAATCCCCTTGTTCAATAGCATTTTTAAATATGTCTTTATCACAATTCTTAGTACCAACAATTAAATGTGCTCCCTCTTCTGCATCCATTACATACCAAGCTTCTGTTTTACCTAAATCATTTTCTTTTACTTTAGCATATTCATCATCTGGATGAACTTGTACTGATAATTTATCTTTTGCATTAATAAGCTTAATTAGCAATGGAAAATCCACTCCTACAAATTTATTACCTACTAACTTTTCTTTATATTCTTCTATTAATTCCTTGAAATTTTTACCCTTTAATGAACCATTAGCTACTATTCCAGTACCATTTTTGTGACAAGCTATATCCCAACTTTCACCTATAACTCCTTCTGGTACATTATCTCTAAATTTCTCTAAGTCTCTTCCTCCCCATATTCTTTCATAATATAGATTTTCAAATTTTATTGGATACATAATAATTCTCCCCTTTTTTAATTTTTCTGTTGTACATTTACATTATACTCCCCATATATATTCAATGCAAATAAATGAGAAGGAATGTCTATACACTCCTTCTCATCTACTTAATAAAATAAAACAAAGTCTGGCACTTGAATTTGTGAACCATCTTCTTGTTTAAATTTATCATACACTTCTTTAGCTTTATTATAATTTGACGTAATTGTTTCTTTTACTTCTTTGTCTGTATCTTCTTTTAATCCATCATATGCAGACTTCATATTTACATATCCTCTTTCAAGCTCATCTGTAAATGTTATATAGTATATACCTGCATTGTTTAATGTTAAAATATCACTTTGATCTACTGCATAAGCATCTCTAATAGCCTTTATACCCTCTTCTTTTTTATTATTATTAAGATATACAGTACCTAGAGTTCTATAATACTTTGTATTACTACCATTTAACTTAATACACTTCTTTAAATTTTCCTCAGCCTCTTTAACATTACCTCTACTTACCTCTAAAAGAGCCATATTATAAATAATTTCACTATCATTTGGCTTAAGCTTTGAAGCCATATCAAAGTACTCATAAGCCTTTGTAACATCCTTTGTTGTATACCAATAATAGTCCGCTATTTTTAACATTATATTATAATTAAAAGGCTCTTTAGCAATTGCCATTCTTAAATATGGTTCTGCAACCTTATCTTGCTTCTGTTTTATCATTATCTCTGGAATTAAGAATCCATAATTATCTGGATATTCCTTGTTTTCTAAAATACTTTTCTCACAAAGCTCAAAAGCTTGTTTATAATCCCCATTTTCAAATGCATTCCATGCTGCTAAATGATATCCTAAGAAAGAATTCTTTTCGTCATCAATTATTGATTCAGTTAACTTTTTAGACTCATCTACTTGTCCTAAATTTTGAAGTACTTTTGCTTTTATTATTTTATAGTTAACCTTACCAATATCTTTACCTTCTAATGTATTAAGAATCTCTTCTGCTTGCGGGGTTGATTCAACTCTCATTGAATATACTTTTGCTAAAAAAATCTTATATGACAGTTTATCTGGATTATCTTTAGACAAAGCTGTTAGTTTTTCTAATACTAAATCATTATCATATGCTGCAATTTGAGAAATAACATCAAATACCTTAACTTCATCTTTATTACTTTCCCAAGCTTCGCTTAAAATTCGCAATCCATCATTCCATCTATCTGTCATTATATTTAAATAAGCAGCAATAGCCATATCATATGAAGATTTTTTATCAATAGGATACTTATCAATTAACTGAATAGCCTTGTCTTTTTCATCATTTAATACATATACAGCAACCATGGTTCTATATAAATCCTTATTTGCTCCGTTATCTTTTAACATAAGCTCCCCATATTCAAGAGCCCTATTTTCTTCTCCATTCATTAAAAATGTAAAAACTATGTCGTTAGCTAGCTTTACATCCTTGTCTACATATTTTCCATACCCATACTTTTCTATTAGACTCACTCTTTTTTCATATGCATCATCTAATATGCTATTTGATTTCTGGAACTCCCCTTTAATGGAGTGCATTTCTGCTATTTTAACTTGCCATTCTGGCCATTCTTCCTCTTGTTGTAATATAACATATTCGTTAATTGCTTTATCATAGTCACTTTCATAATAAGCTATTTCTGCTTTATTTGTTGCTATTGTAACAACATCCTCTGTTGTTGCTATCTTAGCAGCTGCCATTACACAAAATGCAAATGAACATGTTAATACTATTGGTACAATAGACTCTAACCTTTTATTTTTTTCGCAAGCTTTATCATAATTATCTCTTAATTTCTTTATTTTATTTTTTATAGAACTCCCCATAATTCCTCCTAATCCTTATACGTTAACCTCTTTTTACTTATTCATATTCTACCAAACCTTTTATTAAAAATCTACTTTATATTTAAATGTAACAAAATTTACATAATAAGATTTCATTTTTGTTTTATTTATTTTTCTATTTCATATAATATTTTTTTTTGATATACTCAGAATGTATAATTAATATTAATTGTACTGACTAAATTTATAAATATATGTGTATACTTATAAAAGAATTAAATTAAGGTGGTGGAGATTATTAAACTTAAAAGTATAATAAGCATATTAGTAGCTAAAGCTACATCACTTCTATCTAAGACGCTTTTTAAGGGTGGAACAAATTTCCCTGGTAAAGTTGCATTAAAAATTGATAGAAATATTTTAAAATCAGTAACTAAAGGGTATAAGGTTATATTAGTTACAGGAACAAATGGTAAAACAACTACCACAAGCATGATTTCAAACATTTTAATATCTTCTGGAAAAACAGTTATATCTAATAGTACAGGTGCTAACCTATATACTGGTATTATTGCTTGCTTCATAAATAATTTTTCCTTCTTTGAAAAGAAGAATGATGTTTATGCTGTTATAGAGGTTGACGAAGCTAATTTGAAATTTATAACAAATGTAATTGATCCTCAGATTATTACAGTTACAAATCTATTTAGGGATCAACTAGATAGATATGGAGAAGTTTATACCACTCTAACTAAAATTCTAGAAGGTATAAATCTTACAAAAAATGCTAAGCTTATTCTTAATGGTGATGAATCACTTCTTGGTGATTTAAAACTTAATAATGAAATTATCTACTATGGGTTCGATAAACCTGTTGATGAAAATACTACTTTAGATATAAATGCTGACTCTAAATTCTGTAAAAATTGTAAAGCTCCATATGGTTATGAGTTTATAACATTTAATCATTTAGGTAAATTCTTCTGTACAGGCTGTGATTATAAAAGAGATTCATTAAAATACGGAATAAAAGATATTATAGATTTAACTCCAGACTCTTCAACAGTTAAAATCAACACTTCTGAAGTTACTATAAGTCAGGCAGGGGTATATAATATCTATAATGCCCTATGTGCCTATTCTATCTGTGCAGAACTTGGTATAGAAGAAAAATTTATTATTGAGTCATTATCATCTCAAAGTTCAAGCTTTGGAAGACAAGAAACTCTTTTAATTGGTGCTAAAAAATGTAAAATATTTTTAGTTAAGAATCCAGCAGGATATAATCAATCATTGGATACTATTTCATTGAATAGTCATGATTTTTCTACTGCATTTTTATTAAATGATAACTATGCTGATGGTACAGATGTATCTTGGATTTGGGATGTTAACTTTGAAAAAATTTCTACTCTTCCAATTAAAGATGTTTTAATATCTGGTAGTAGATTATATGATATGGCTATTAGATTGAAAACCGCTGGACTAGACACCGATTCATTTAAATTACACGAAGAATATAGCAATCTTACTGAAGAAATAAAGAATTGTTCTACTGATACAGTATACATATTAGCTACTTATACTGCTATGATTAACTTTAGAAAATTCCTTCATTCTAAGGGCTATATAGAAAATCTATGGTAAAGGAGTTTAGAATATGGAATTAAATATTTGTCATTTATACCCTGATTTACTAAATGTTTATGGTGATTTAGGAAATATTCTTGTTCTTAAGCATAGAGCTGAAAAACGTGGAATAAAAGTAAATATCCATAATATTTCTTTAAACGACTCTCTTGATGGTGAATTAATGGACATCATCTTATTTGGTGGAGGGCAAGATTACGAACAATCTATCGTATCCGATGATTTAAAATCTAATAAAAAAATTATATTAGAAAATTATATAAATAATAATAAAGTATTACTTGCTATTTGTGGTGGATACCAATTGCTAGGGAAATATTACATAGCAGCTAATGGAGAAAAACTTGACGGATTAGGAATTTTAAATGTATTTACAGAGCCCGGAGAAAAAAGATTAATTGGTAATACTGTAATTCTTAATGAACAAAATAATGAAACGTATGTTGGCTTTGAAAACCATTCTGGTAGGACTTTTATAAATGACTTATCTCCTCTTGGAAAAGTTATTGTAGGCTTTGGAAATAATGGTGAGGATGGATATGAAGGTTGTGTATATAAAAATACATATTGTACTTATTTTCACGGATGCTTACTATCAAAAAATCCTGAATTAGCAGATAGATTACTTTTGAATGCACTTTCTATGAAGTATAAAAATGTAGTTTTAGAGCCTTTAGATGATTCTTTTGAAATGTCAGCAAAACAATCTATTATTAAAACTTTATCTAAATAATTTTAAAAAAAGATATAGAAATTTATTTCTATATCTTTTTTTGGTAAAATATACTTGTAATATTTTTATCTTTTAGATACAAAATATAGATATAAGATAAAATATATGTAAGAATTTTATTAAACTAAACTCTTACAGCATAGATATCATACTCATCTTTAGAATCTTTATCAACTATCATAAATGTTTCATTATCTAATTCGAGGGCATTGTCAGAAAATGTCCTTAAATTATTTACTCCAAAGTGATTAAAAATCATAAATATAGATATAATTATTAATAAAGATACTATTTTCTTCATTTTGATCACCTCTTTATTTATTTTCATTATTAGTATTTCACCAAAGAGGTTTTTATATATTAGTATTATTACTCCAAGGAAAATTTGTAACACTTCTGTTATTGATGATTACGTGCTTTAATGATATACTTAAACTGTTTTCATAATTGAGTAAATAAAAATATTTTATCTCAATTTTTGATTACACTGACAACAAATTCTAAAAACATAGAGATGGGGAGATTAACGTGACTAAAACAAACATTTTAAAAAAATTTGCGTTAGCATTAACTTTTGCACTTTTAGCACCTATAGCATCTTCTGCTATAATTGCTAATGCTGCACCAAACAATCCAACTATACAAGCTCAATCAGCTATAGTAATGGATTATGAAACTGGAGAAGTTATTTATTCAAAGGCTGCTAACGAAAAAAGATATCCAGCTAGTACAACAAAGCTTATGACAGCATTATTATTAGCTGAAAATAAAACTAAGTCTGATGACTTAATTTTCACTCAAACTGCTAAAGATCAACCACCGTATTCAATTAATACTAATTATAGAGCTATCGCAGTTGGATCAAAAATAAATGCAGATACAGTAATGCAAGCATTACTTTTATATTCTGGTAATGATATGGCTTATGTAATTGCTGATAATATTGGCGGTGATTCAAAATCATTTGCAGATTTAATGAATAAAAGAGCTAAAGAACTTGGAATGAACAATACTAATTTTGTAACTCCAAACGGCTTAGATGAAGGAATTGATAATCATCAAACTACTGCTTATGATATGGCTTTATTAACAAAAGCTGCATACGAAAACCAATGGGTTAGAGAAACACTTATGTTAAAAGACACTCATGTTGATCTTCCAGATGGAACAAGACTTAAATTAGATAATAGAAATAAAGGATTGGGTTCAGAAGGTAATATTGGAGGTAAGACAGGATACACTTCTAAAGCTGTTGGATGTTTTGCTGGTGTTTATGAGAGAAATGGTAGAAAGTTAGTTGGTGTTGTTTTAAAGACTTCAAGAATAAACGATATAGATATGACTATGTTTGAAGATACTAATACAATAATGGACTATTCTTATACTGCTGAAAAAACTCCATTTAAAAAATCTGGAGAGCAAATAGAAGAAGTTGAATTATCTTATAAGCTTTTCAAGTTCTTTGGTCCTACTAAGACTATTAAAGTACCAGTTACTTTAGCAGAAGATGCAACGTATTATGATAATGATTTATACAATAAAGAGGCTAAATTATCATTTACTTCTAGTGATAGAGATGCTTGGAGCATAGCATTTAATTCAGATATAAATGTTAATTTCACTGCTTTAGGATATAATCAACAGTTAGCTGGTAAAATTGATTTATCATTTTTTGATTTAATTAAGGCAAACATAGGATTCTACTTAATATCTTTACTTGTTATAACATTAATCGTAATATTAATTATATTTGCAGTTAAGATTATAGGTAATGGTGGATCCTCAACAAAAAGACGTAGAAGATATTAAATATTAAATTTACTATAGACTAAGAAGCACGGATTTTCCGTGCTTCTTATTATTTTATACTTTTTTTACTTTCTTTTATAATAAAAAGATATTTACCTATAATTTTTATTATGTGTTATAATCTAAATGAGCAAATTCTTATATAAATTTTCTTAATAATAGGAGTGAATAATTTGAGCAAAGTAGATTTTAAGGGAAGTGTAATTTTAAATCCTGTTCCAGTAGTTTTAATAAGTTCTAAAAATAAAGAAGGCCATGAAAATGTGTTCACAGTAGCTTGGGCTGGTACAATAAATACAAAGCCTCCTATGTTATCTATATCTGTTAGACCTGAGAGATTGTCTTATCAATACATAATTGAATCTGAGAGTTTTGTTGTAAATCTTCCTAGTACTGACATGATTAAGGCAGTAGATTACTGTGGTGTTAGAAGTGGAAAAACAAATGATAAAATTAGTGAAATGGGATTCACCATGATTCCTTGTAATGAAATTAATTCTTCTTATATTGATGAATGTCCAATTTCTATAGAGTGTAAAGTTAATAAAATAATTCCACTTGGTACACATCACTTGATTTTAGCTGATGTATTATGTTCTCATATTACAGATGAAATTATAGATGAAAAAGGGAAAATACATTTCGAAAAAGCAAATTTAGCAACTTATTGCCATGGAGAATATTATCCTATGGGAAAACACGCTCTTGGTACATTTGGGTTTTCAGTAATGAAAAAGAAAACTAAACAAAAAAAATATAAAAAGGCTTAATAATTAGCCTTTTTATACTTCTATCAAATTTAGATTTATATATTCATTATCATCTACAACATATTTCACCATCAACTTTATTTTATTTATTATTATTAACTCTCCTTCATTTAACCTAATATCATCTATGAGGATATTACAACTCAACTCATGTATTAGCAAATAAATAATATAACTATCTATTTTAGTACTCTTTATTTTAATATCATAATGTCCCATTTCTCTCATTCCAATTGTTCTAACATCTTGAGTAAAATCACTATTTATTTTCAATTTAATATCAAACCATAATTCATAAGGCAATCTTACATTATCATTTTTAGATTTAATAAATTTTGTATAAAAATCTTCTGAACTCCTAATTTTTTTAGAGTTATGCCAATAAATCCCCTTTACATTTCTTTGTTCTATTATGCCAGCTATCACCCTGCTTAATAATAAACTTTTATTTATTTCCTCATTATGGTATCCTCCGTTTATTGATATTATAAGATATGCTTTATGTCCTTCTATTATTTCACTTCCATAAATATCATAATTACATATATCCAAATCTTCAAATGGAATTTGATTAGGCATCAATGTAATTATAACTTGATAGTTCTTTAAATCGAATATTCCAATATCCTCTTTCCAGTTATTTATATATATTGTTTCTGAGAAATTCACCTTAAAGAAACTAATCATCTCTTCTTTTTTAGGTAGTTCCCATTTTTTTAAAGCAAGAAATGCTATAACTGAACTATTTTTTCTTTTTTTTCTCTTAACTACTTTTTTTTTTACTCTATCATATATACCTTTAAAAAAATTATTAAACATAAATTCCTCCTATACAATAAATGTATTTTGTAAAGGAAATTTATATGACAGAAATTTTATCATTGATGTAAATTGTAAATTATATTATAATTTATATTCAGCAAGGAGGTATTTAAAATGAATTTAGAAAGAGATTACTATTTTGATAATCTTAAGGGGTTTTTAATACTTTCAGTAATTATAGGTAATTCACTTGAACTTATTGAATATACACCTGTAAATACTCACTACTTTATACTATTTTTATATATGTTTCATATGCCAATGTTTACATTTGTATCTGGGTATTTTAGTTCGAAAAGTAAGCGAAGCACTCAAGATAAAGTTAAATATACATTTAAGCTTTATTGCTTAGCTCAAATTTTTTATTATACCTTCTATAAGATATTATTTAATGATCCTACTAATAAACCTGAATTACTAGCACCTGAATGGACTCTATGGTATTTATTATCATTGACTAGTTGGTATATACTATCTGATTACATTAATGATAGAAAGAAATGGATTGTATACTCAGCTATTTTATCACTTTTTTTAGGTTTTGACTCCAGTATTGGATCATTAGGTAGTATTTCTAGAACTATTTTCTTTCTTCCTTTTTTCATTGGAGGAATGATGTTTAAGAAAGAACATTTAAATTACATAAAGCAACATATTTATAAATTTGGAATAGGTGCTATTTTAACCTTAATAATATTAAAATTTGTATCTCATGAAACCCCAGTATCTTTATTATTTGAATATACGAAATATACTTGGGTTTATGATACTAATGGATTTCCATTCATGATTAGACTTTTTCATTACATAGGTGCTTTTTTACTTGGGGCAATTATTTTAATTTGTACCTCATCCAAAAAAACATACTTATCTAGATTAGGAAAAAGTTCTCTGCTATTATATTTAATTCATAGCGGTGTTTCAAAAGCATATTTTCATTATAGCTTAGTAAACTATGATTCAATTTTTAACTTATTTCTATCAGAATTAATAATACTTGCAACAACTATTACCATAACTTTATTATCTAATAAAATAAAAACTTATATAACTAATAAATAACAAAACTAGGTTCTATATAATTTGTATAGAACCTAGCTTTGTTATACCTAATTTTATATTTAAAACATAATTGATATTATTTTTATTGATATTTCTAATGATATCGGTGCAATTAAAACTGTTAATAATCCAGCTATACCTATTGATAGTGAACTCATTGCACCTTCTGTTTCACCTAATTCAATTGCCTTAGTTGTACCAACTGCATGTGATGCTGTTCCAATTGCAATTCCTATCGCCACCCTATCTTTAATATTAAGAATTTTACATATTATAGGTCCAATAATTGCACCAACAATTCCAGATATAATTATAGCTAAAACTGTTATAGGTACAATCCCTTCTAAGTTTTTAGTTATCTCTATACCTATTGGTGTTGTAACAGATTTTGCTATTAAAGAATTTAATATTTCTTTATCTAATGAAAATAAGTTTGATAATAACACTACTGAAAAAATACCTATACCTGATCCAATAAATATTCCCCATATTATTGCACTAGCATTCTCTTTAAATAGTTCAAGTTGTTTATATAAAGGCACCGCTAAAACTACAGTTGCTGGGCCTAAAAACATATTTATAAATTTAGCTCCTTCATTGTAAGTTGCAAAACTTATATTAAAACTAATTAAAAACCCTATAATTATTAATATTGCAATTAAAAGAGGATTAAATATAGGTATCTTTGTTTTTTTATTAATATATAATCCAATTTCAAATGCAACTAACGAAATAAATATTCCAAATAAAATATTATTGCTAATTGCTGTCATTTCTAACTTCCTTTCTCTTTTTATTAATTATAAACTCAACAACCTTACCTGTAACTCCAATTACTATGATTGTTGTAATAACACATATAATTAATACACTTGTTCCGGTATCTCTTATTATGTTAAGAGATGTCATTAATCCCACCCCTGCAGGTATAAAAAAGAATGCTAAATGACTTAAAAAAAATTTAACTATATTTTCTATTTGTTCTACCCTAATTAACCTTAAAATTAATGCTATAAGTAAAATCATCATCCCTAATATATTTCCAGGAATAGGTAAATTTAATGTTGCTGATATTAATTCTCCTAGCAAATAAATACCTACAATTATAATTCCCTCTCTAAATAATTTCATCTTTTGAACTCCTTAAATTAATACTCTTAATTATGCTTTATTGTATATATTTCTAACCATCATTAACCTTCTGTTTAATTCAGCTATATTATTATTTCTAAAGACTTTATTAGTACTATTTATTGTATAAGATTCCAATTTGCACATGAATTCTTTAGGTTCTATAGACCTTTCATGCACTAATTTTAACCCCTTTTCCCATGATGCAGTTAATGTTGGATTCAATAAAGTCGGTATTGAGATATCAACAACCTCAAAAATCATTTCTCCAAACATAGTTGGAGTAAGCACCTGTGTCTTCTTATTAGATTGCACATATCCTATATTAATTAACTTTTTTAGTATTTCAGCTCTAGTTGCTGATGTTCCTATCCCAGCACCTTTAATATGCTCTCTTAATTCCTCATCCTCTATAAGCTTTCCTGCATTTTCCATAGCTATAATTATAGACCCAGTTGTAAATCTCTTTGGAGCAGATGTTTCACCTTCCTTTAGAGATAAATCCCCAGACTTCAATATATCACCTTTTTTTATATCTTTTGGAAATATATCCTCTTCATCTTCTTTTTCCCCTTGTATAATAGTCATATATCCCCTATCTACACAAACCTTATTTGTTGTATAGAAAAACTCTTCTCCTAAAGAAATTGTTAAGGCAATCTTATTAAACTGTGCCTTAGGATAAAAAATTGCTATAAACCTCCTAAGGATCAATGAATATATTTTTCTTTCTTTTTCATTAAGAGCAATTATACTTCCTCCACCTTCACCTGTTGGAATAATTGCATAGTGATCTGTTATCTTGGAGTCATCTACATATTTACTTTTTAATAAAGTTTTACTCCAATTGTTTTTTATAATAGTTTGCACAGCATTATTTAGTTCGTTTCCAATCTGAAGCTTTAACATCTTATTTAATGTACTATCTATTCCTTTTGCAACTGCTGTAGATAATACCCTTGCATCCGTTCTTGGATATGTTACCATTTTCTTTTCATATAAACTCTGAACATGCTGCAATGTTTCATCTGGACTTATTTTCATTTTTTTACTACATTCATTTTGTAGCTCAGCAAGATTATACAACAATGGAGCATTTTTGTTTTCTTTGGTCTTTTTAACTTCTACTATTTTACCCTCATCAAATTTAGATAACTTTACGATCAGTTCTTCGCCATCTTCCTTCCTCTTAAATCCACCTTCATTATATAACTTTGGAGATTCGTAATACTTTGAATTTTCAAGTGCCTTCCATTCAGCCACTATATTTTCATTTTTTCCATCTCTATAAAAGTTACCTGAAATTTTATAAAATGATGTTTTATTAAAATCTCTCACTTCTCTTTCTCTCTGAACCACCATACCTAAAACGCAGCTCATAACTCTTCCAACAGCCACAACTGAATTTTTATCTTTACTTAAAATGTTAGTTACAGCTCTTCCATATGTAAGAGTTAAAAGTCTAGAGAAATTTATCCCTATTATGTAATCTTCCTTAGCTCTAAGATATGCTGAATGAGCTAAAGAATCATATTCAGCTAATGGCTTAGCCTCCTTAATTCCTCTTTTAATTTCCTCTTCAGTCTGTGAATCTATCCAAACTCTTAACTTATCTTTTTTAGGATTACCAGCTAAATCATCAACTAATCTATATATATACTCACCTTCACGACCTGAGTCAGTACAAACATATATTTTATCTATATCATTTCTATTTAATAAATTTTTGACTACATTAAATTGTGTTGATGCAGAATTAATCACTTCGTATTTATATTCCTTTGGAAGAAATGGTAGATCTCTTAAATTCCAATATTTTAGTTTTTCATCATAACTTTCAGGGTAACACATTGTTACCATATGTCCAACGCACCATGTGAACACAGAATTTGGACCTTCTATATATCCATTATTTCTTTTCCCATCAACTTTCAATAGCTTAACAAACTCCATTGCTACTGAAGGTTTTTCTGCTACAAATAATATTTTTCCCATAATACTTTCCCTTCAAACAAAAGTGAACCCTCATAATTGAAGGTTCACTTTTAATTATACTACGAAACAAAAAAAATTCCAAATTAATAAGTTTTACATTTCATTGTATAACCAAACAAAGTAATTTAATACCCCTGCTAATACCACCCAAAATAGATAAGGCATCAATAGTATTCCAGCTATTTTGTCAATTTTTAGAAATTCTACAATAGTTATCAAAATAAATATAAACATTACAATTAGTAATATAAATGATAATCCATAAAGTCTGAAGGAAAAAAATAATATTGGCCATAGAAAATTCAACAATAATTGCACCAAGTAAAAAAATAATGATGCCCCCACATTTTTACCATTATCTCTTATCATATAAATTCTATAGCTAGCAATTCCCATTAATATGTATAGTATAGGCCACACTATAGAAAATACCCAAGATGGTGGAGCAAAATTTGGCTTTATTAAACCTTCATATAAATAAATATTATTTTTTATTAATAGTCCTATTAAAGCACCACCCCCCAGTGAAATTAATATAGCTACTACAAAAGGAATAAAACTAAATTTACCTTCTACTTTTAAAATATTTTTCATACTTCACCTCATATATAATACTCTCTATATATTAATATGAGATATATTATTAATTATGCTTTATTCCATAATTAATAATATATATCAGAAAACTCTATATCAACCTTTTCTTCTAAAGTATTTATTTCCATACCATCAGAGTAAATTAGATCTGTATTTTTATATTTAATAGGTAACTTTACTATAAACTCATTTTCCCCCTCCTCATTTGTTGTTAACTCTAAACTTCCATTATTTATCTTTATGAGCTCATTAACTAAATATAACCCCAATCCACTACCTTCCTTGCCTCTACTTAATGAGCTATCAGATTTAGTAAATTTCCTAAAAATATAAGGATGAGACTCTAGTGGTATTGTATATCCATTATTTTTTAATGAAATTAAAACTTTATTGTTATCTTTGTATATATTTACATTTATTTCTCCTCCATTTTTACCATACTTAACACTGTTTGATAGTAAATTTAACATTACTCTTTCTATCATTAACTTATCAAACTTTGTATATATTTCCTCAAACTCTGAATCAAAAATTAATGTGCCATTAATCCTACTTATATACTTTATCGAAGCCTGGCAAATATTTTCTATTACTTCAACAATATTATAAGTTTTAAATTCTGGCTTCATATATCCCTCTGTAATTTTATTAGTGTCAATAAAATTATTTATAGTTCTTATTAACCTTAAACAATTTTGTTTAATTCCTGGAGTTCCCTTAACATACTTTTCTAAATCTTTACTTTTTATATATATTTCTTTTAATTGTAATGATCCATAAATTACATTAACTGGTGTCCTAAGTTCATGTGATATATTAGTATAAAAATCTTCTTTCAAAGCTTTTTCTTTCATTAAGTTCTCATACTCTTTCTGTTTCTCTATTCCACTTGATATTTCCGTAACATTTTTAATGTATAAAATATGATTTTCATTATCTGCTCTTACAACATATAATTCATATTCATTACCATTATACTTTATTCCTTTCCATATAAATTCACCTTGATTAAAAGGTTCAACTTTTCTTCGTGTTATTTCATTTAACATCCTTTCCATATCTTTTTCAAAAATATTATACATTGCATTTCTTATGACATCTTCTAAATACATACTAGTTAAAATTTCATCACTTACTCCTAGAAGCCTTCTAGCAGTATCATTAACATAAACAACTTTATTTTCATAGAATAATGCAATTGCATCATTAAAATTAGATAACATTTTATTATAATGATTCTCACTTTTATTAAGAGATATTGTTTGTTCGCTTAATATTTGATTTTTAATATTAAGTTCATTATTAAATATTTGTTGAGCCTCTCTCACTTGATTTAAATTTTCTTTCATTTCATCGTATGATGTAGTCAACAAATGCTCTATTGTTCCCTCATATAAAACAAAGTATGCGCAATACTGAAGTATTTCTGATAAAACCTTAGAATTCTCTAACCCTCCAATCTTAAGCACATCCAGTATTTGCGATATAAATACAAAAACTATATATACATATATATGTCTCCTATTTATTGATTTTTCAAATATCTTACTTTCCCTTGTCAAGGCTATTGATATAACCATAAATACGAATAAGTATAGTAAATTACTTTTATAAAACATATTTATACCTATACTTACCTTTGACTCATATAGTATACTTATAATTCCACTTATTAAAACTATACATACTATATATATAAAAAATGAATTTATTAATGTTGATTTCTTTTTAGAAAATAAGTATGGTAATATTATTATCAAATACTCAATATAAAATTGAGAACAATTTAATATTATATTTATTATTTCTTCATTAAAATATAAGTTAGGAGATAATTCTGTTAATATATATATGAATTCCAATATACTTAAAAATATAAATCCTATACCAATAGTTCTATAATAAATCCCTGAATTCTCTTTTCTTATGAAAGCTATTATTCCAATAGCTGCTCCTATACTAGCACTTAGTATTCCAATTAACTTTATAAGTGTATCCTTATCTCCAAAGCAATAGGTAACAAAAAACACTATTATTATTAATGGTATAAATCCTAAAAGAACAGTTTTACTACTACTACTATTAGTTAATGTCTTATTAAATATTTTTTGCATCAATAATCTCCTTACATTCTTGTAACACATTAAAATACATTATTACATCTGTCCCCACTCCAACTTTGCTTGTTATATTAATTTCTCCACCTTGCAATTCCACTAGCTTTCTTACAACATATAACCCGATTCCAGACCCCTTATCATTTCTATTTCTATCCATACTATATCTTTCAAATGCAACCTTTACAAAGTATTGATCCATACCTATACCATTGTCCTTTATTACTACTCTAACTTTATTCTCATTCTTTTCTACGGATATTCTAATTTCACCACCTTCATTGGTGAACTTTATTGCATTTGATATTAAATTAGTAACCACTCTATTAATAAACTCTTCATCTAACATACAAAATACATCTTCACAGTTCGTATCGAAAATCATATCTATATTTTGTATTTTTGCATAATCAATTAATCCAACTATATTTTTTTCTAGTAGTTCAATCAAATTCAATACTTTTAATTTTGGTTCCATATAATTAGTTTTTACTTTTCCGCTATCAATAAGGTTATCAGTTAAAGCTATTAGACTTTTGCAATTTTGCTTACATACATTATTGTATTTTACAAGTTCGTTAAATCCATTATCATTAAGAAAAAATTTTTCTACTTGCATTGCAGAGTAAATAACATTTATTGGAGTTTTTAAATCATGAGTTATATTAGATAAAAATTCTCTTTTAATTTTTTCTTCTAATAATTCCTTATCTAATTTCTTTTTAACATTTTCTATGTTCCTTTTTATAGAGCTATCATATACTAGAAGTACTCTTTCAAATTCATTTTCTTTAGGTGGTATTGTCTGAATTTCTAAGTATTTTACATCACCTTTAACTATAGATTGTCCACTGCATATACAATCAACTGAACCACGCAAATGATCATTGTTAAACTTAATCATACTATCTATTTTTTTGTTAACAACTTCCTTAATTGAAGAATAATTAAATAATGTTAAAAAACTCTTATTAGCAAAAATTATTCTATTATTAATATTATTAACTATTACAATTGATATTGGAATTTCAGCTAAAAACATTTGAAACATTTTTTCTCTTTTTTTTATATGTTCTTGTGATTTCTCCAATTGCTTATTTTTCTCAATTATTGAATAATTTATATCTTGAAGCTTTATATTCTCATTATATACTTCTGCAAATAAAATTTTATAAGGGTCATTAACTAACTTATTTATTATCCCTCCGCTTAATATCCCATAAGCTAAACAAAATATAAATATAAATACCCACTCATTTATATTTATATTAAAAATAAATACTATATTATATAAAATAGATTTTAAATATAATATTAAAATACTAACCTTAAAGTAATTAATACTACCTACATCTTTTATTTTTTCTTTTCTTAATAGCCATAGGTATACAGTTAATATAACTATGAATGATCCATTGATTACATTTTGAAATATAGCTTTATCATCAATTATCACTATAATCAAATAAATAATTATTGTTATCGCAACAATAATATTAGATATTTTTCTTTCTTTTTTATTGTTATTAATATATTGAATTGGAATTATCAATAAAATATAATATATAAACTGAATTGTTGAATGATCGTAAGATTTATTTATATATGGAATATATCTTTCTACATCAAAAAAACTAATTAAACTAATTATTATTACGTATACATTGCTATATAAAAAAGATGTAAAGTATTTATCTTCATATATTTTTTTTGTTGATAATGTAATTAGTACAACCGAAAATGTTAATATTACTATAAAAATACTAATTAATCCACCTGAAACTCTATTATCTATTTTTAAAGAAAAGTATAAAGCGCAATAATAAATAAACATTATTTTTAAATTATTATTAAAAGATTCTTTGTTCTCATAAATTAATTCTTCTATTTCTTTTTGGTTACTCATATAATTCACCTCAATAATATTTTACACTATTTTTCTTCATTTGTGAATATTTAGTAAATATTCTGTTTTTTTTTGTAGTTTTTTATACTTTCTTATCATTATCATAGAATTTATATACATTAAAAGAGAGGATTATAATTATAACCCTCTCTCATATTGGTGCAGGCAATGGGAGTTGAACCCACACGAAACTTGTTTCGCTACCCCCTCAAGATAGTGCGTCTGCCTATTCCGCCACACCTGCAAATATTACCATTAGAATATCATACTTTTCCATTTATTTCAATATTACTCATATAGAAATTTATATATATTATAATTAGTATTAACCTTATCAACATACTTTTTCGTTTCACCAAATGGTATATAGTCTAATGTTTTTTTATCCTTTGAATATTTTTCATCTTTTAACCATTTATTAACATTCCCTCTGCCTGCATTATATGCTGCAATAGCCTCATCCCATGTTCCAAATTCATCTTTTAAATTTTTTAGATACCAACACCCCATCTTTATGTTAGTTTCTTCGTCATAAAGACTTTCTTTTGTATATCCTTGAATTTTCATTTGAGAAGCTATCCATTCCCCAGTACTTTCAGTTATTTGCATTAATCCAACTGCATTTTTGTTAGATCTTGCTTCAGGCTTAAACTTACTTTCAGTTTTCATCACTGATAATACCAGTAACGGATTTATATCATTTTCCTTTGAATACTTATCTACAAACTCCTTATGTTTATATGGAAAGACATAACTTTTCGTTATCATCTCTCCAAACACAATTATTGCTATAATTACTATTAACCCTATAATTTTTTTTTTCATGAATCCCTCCCATTTATAAACTACTTACGAATTCACTTAAATCATCAACTTGCTTTTTAGTATCAACTAAACTACCATCATTATCTATAATAATATTGGCAAACTCTTTCTTTTTCTCCAATGGCATTTGTGCGTTTATCCTATTTAACGCCTCATTATTTGTTAGCTTATCTCTGTTCTTAAGCCTTTGCAATTGGGTATTATTATTCGCAATCACCAATATTGTATAATCCATTTTTTCATGCAACTTATTCTCTATAAGTGTTGGAGCATCCAAAAATATAACTTTTTCGCCCTTCTTCTGATTATACTCAATTTCATCATTAATCTCATTTAGGATATACGGCATAATAATTTCTTCATACTTCACTCTCTGTTTAGGAAATCTAAATATGTGGTTTCCAAATTCCTTTCTTCTAAATTCCCCTCTCCAATCAAAAAAACCTTCTCCAAAATCTAATCTAATTCTCTCTAATATTTCTGGATACTTTACTAGTACATCTCTAGCTACAGAGTCAGCATCTATAACAACATATTTTTTTTCTAACAACATTTTTGTTATGGTACTTTTTCCTGTTCCAATACCGCCTGTTAATCCAAATTTAATCATTTCTATTACTCCTTTTACTTAGCCTCATACCATGTCTTTCCCGTATGCATATCTACTTCCAGTGGAACATCTAGTGTAAGTACACTCTCCATCTCTGTTTTAACTAAGTCTGCTACTTTTTCTACTTCATTGCTTTTAACATTTAAAATAAGTTCATCGTGTACCTGTAAAATTAATTTACTTTCTAAATTTTCTTCTCTTAATTTATTAAATACTCTTATCATTGCAATTTTTATAATATCGGCAGCACTCCCTTGAATTGGTGCATTCATAGCAAGTCTTGATCCTAATGCTTTAACAATTTTATTAGAACTTCTCATTTCAGGAATATATCTTCTTCTGTTTAAAACAGTTAATACAAACCCATTATCTTTAGCCATCTCTATCTGATTATCTAAAAAGCTTTGAATATTTGGATACCTATCCATATATATATCCATATATTGACTAGCTTCTTTTTTAGTTATATTTAAGTCTTGAGCAAGAGAAAAATCACTTATTCCATAAACAATCCCAAAATTTACTGCCTTAGCTCTGCTTCTCATTATTGGAGTAACTTCATCTAACTGAGTCTTAAATACTTCTGAAGCCGTTTTAGTATGAATATCACTATGTTCATTAAATGCATCTATCATATTTTTATCTTGTGCCATATTTGCTAATACTCTTAATTCAATCTGAGAGTAATCGAATGACATAAGGATATCATCAGAATTAAACGGAATAAACACTTTTCTAATAGCTCTTCCCATCTCATACTTAATAGGAATATTTTGAAGATTAGGTTCTGTACTTGATAATCTACCTGTAGAAGTGACAGTTTGATTGAAACTTGAGTGAATACAACCATCCACATCAATTACATTTTTTAGTCCCTCAATATAAGTAGAATTTATTTTTGTTATTTGTCTATAATAAATTATTTTTGGTATTATATCATGTTTATCTATTAATTTCTCAAGCACTTCCGCATTTGTTGAATATCCTGTTTTAGTTTTCTTTATGACTGGTAAGTCTAATTTTTCAAACAATATTTTTCCAAGTTGTTTTGGAGAATTTATATTAAACTCTTCTTCTGACAATTCATATATCTCTTTTTGAGTTCTATCTATTTCAATAGAAAAATTGCTTCCTAAATCATTCAATACTTCCTTATTAGCTTTAAACCCTACTCTTTCCATATGAGATAATACAAATAATAATGGATGTTCTACGTTATAGTATAACTCATTCATATTTTCATCATCAATTTGCTTTTTTAGTGCTTGATATAATTGTGGAAGCTTACTTAACAATTTATCTTTATCTTCTTCCTTAACATCAACACCTAGATAAGTTCCCATCATTGAAGATAATTCATACTTTCCAATTGAAGAATTTAATAAATATGCAGCAATCTCTGTATCGAAAATATACCCTTGAATTTCTATATCCATTTTTGATAATATTGTTACTAATGACTTCCCATTATTTATTACCTTTTCTCTTGATTTATCTTCAAAGTACTTTCTTAACTCACATATACTTTCTTCACTTTTATCAAATTCTTTCCAATCAATTATATATAATTTTTCCTCACTATTTATATATAGTCTTTCAAATTCAATTTTAGAATAAATTGTTTCTTTTGATATCTCATAAAAAATAAATGAAGTATTTTTTATATTATTTATTTCTTTACCTGATTGCAATTTAATTACTTCAAAATCTTCTGCTATTTCTACCACTTCTTCTTTTATAAACTTATGAAGAGTTGGAGCCATTTGAAGTTTTAAAAAGAGCTTAGTAGCTTCTTCTTTATTATATCCCTCATAATTTCTAATCTCATCAAAATCAAATTCAACTGGCATATCTACTATAATTGTAGCCAATTTCTTACTAAATATCCCTTGTTCTCTATACTCTGTTAAATTTTCTTTTAATTTTTTACCACTAATTTTATCTATATTATTTAAAACTTCTTCAATTGATCCATATTCACTTATTAATTTAAAAGCCGTTTTGTCTCCTATACCTGGAATACCAGGAATATTATCTGACTTATCTCCCATTAGTCCTTTAACATCAATGAATTGCGTTGGTGTTATTCCAAATTCTTCAATAAATGTTTTTTCATCATAAATTGCAGTTTCTGTTACACCTTTTTTGGTAATAACAACATTTACTAAATCACTTGCTAATTGTAATGCGTCTTTATCTCCTGTTACAACATAAACTTCTATCCCTTGTTCTGATGCTCTTTTACTTAAAGTTCCTATTATATCATCTGCTTCATATCCATCCATTTCAAATACAGGGATTCCTATGGTTTTTAATAATTCCTTAACTATAGGAAATTGTTCTGCTAATTCTGGTGGCATTTTCTTTCTTCCAGCCTTATATTCCTTATATTCTGTATGTCTAAAAGTAGGCCCCTTCTTATCAAATGTTGCTGCAATCATTGTTGGATTAATTTCATTTTTTAATTTTGCTATCATGTTAGTGTATCCAAAGATTGCATTAGTGTTAATGCCCTCACTGTTTGTTAATGCTGGTATTGCATAAAATGCTCTATTCATTAATGAGTTTGAATCTAGTATTAATAATCTTTCCATTTTTCCTCCGCTGTTTAACATATTCTTTAATTATGATTATACAATTAAATTATTCTAAAATCACCTTTTATTTATAAAACTTCCCAATTATTTAATATTTAATTCATAGTAAATTTTAGAGACAAAGTATGTTTATTAACATAATATAAAAAGTTAGAGCTATTAACTCTAACTTAATTAAAATATACTTAAATCTAATTCTTCTGATAAATCCTTTAATAAGTGTAATCCTGCTATACTATTTCCCTTTATATCTAAAGCTGGTCCATAAATTCCTATCCCCATTTTTCTAGGAACTGTTGCTAAGATTCCTCCCCCAACTCCACTTTTAGCTGGAAGACCTATATGAACAGCTATCTCACCTGATGCATCATACATTCCACATGTAACCATTATTGTCTTTACAATTCTACAGGTTTCTCTAGACATTAACCTTTCATTTCCCCAAGGGGTAACACCATCATTAGCTAAAACTGCACCAAATTTAGCTAGATCTATAGCTGTAGCCTCAATTGAGCATTGTCTAAAATATAAATCTAATATTTCATCTATGTTTCCATCTAATATTCCATTACTTTTCATAAAGTATGCAAGTGCTCTATTTCTATCTCCTGTTTCAACCTCTGAAATATAAACTTCTTCATTTATAGAAATATTTTCATTATCAGTTGCCTTTCTTACAAAGTCAATCATACGTTGTAATTTTTCTTCCTCTGTCTCCCCATCTATAAGAGATGTTGTAACAATGGCCCCGGCATTTATCATAGGATTATAAGGTCTTGATGTATCCTTTGTTTCTAAATTTACTATACTATTAAACCCATCTCCTGTAGGTTCCACATTCACCTTTTTAAAAACGTTATTTCTTCCATTATCACCTAATGCAATAATTAGTGATACAACCTTAGATATACTTTGTATTGTAAATTTCTTATTACAATTTCCGGCTGTATATAGTCTACCACTATTATCATATATGGCAACTCCTAAATCCATTGGATTAGCTTTTAACAACCCTGGAATATATGAAGCTAATTTTCCATCCTTGGAATATTTAATATTTTTTTCAACTAATGATTCTAACAGATTTTTCAAATCATCACCACTTTCTCTTTAGTACATATATTTATAATTATAAAGTATTTTTAATTATACTATTATTACTTCATCTAATCAAATTATTTTAATAAAATTAAGCTAATAAAACTTTAATTTTATTAGCTTAATCATAATTATATTTTACTTTACTTTATATCCTCATTCTCTAACTCAACTGATGCTGAAACTTCTTCATCAATTACATCTTCCTTAGGCGTTGAATGTTTTTCAACCTTTTCCCTAAAACTTTCAATTTCATTTTCAAGTCCTTGCACAAAAAATGCAAATCTCTTTCTAATTCTTCCCTTATAACATAAATTTTGAAGCATAGAATTTAATCCTGGGAATAATCCTGGAGTATCTTCCGTTTCCTCTAATAGAAGTTCTGTACTATCATCATCTACTTTTTCAAAATGATATGTTGACACATAAACCATCTTATCTCTTACAGTTGTTATTTGATACAGTTCATCCTTTTTATAATCTGTTATTTCAATTCTAACTGATGCTGATTTCGTAGAATAAGCTCCAATTTGCTTTGATACTGAACATCCTACTGGATCTTTTTCATTAAACTTTGGGAAATCTCTCTTTGCAACCTTTATGAATACTTTAAAAACTTCCTCTACTGGATAATTTATTACTGTTGAATTTCTGAAACCCATTCCCATCCCTCCATATATCTAGTTTATTATAAAATATTATATCATAATTTCATCATTAAGAAAACTTTTTCACTGATATTATCTAATTTAAATTTTCACTTAATATTATAATATATTAATTAGTTAATACTTCTCTATTAGCTACTTTAAATATATAATCATAACATAAATAAAAGAGCATAACCTTCGGTTATGCTCTTAAATAAGTCATTTGACTTTGAAGTTCTTAAGCTTCTTCTCCTGCCTTGTTTGCAGCTATTACGAATGGAGCGTAGATTACTACACCTAATAAGAATAGTGCTGCTGCAAGGATAGCTGCCTTGAAGTCTCCACCTGTTCCTACGAAAGCAGATATAACTGGTGGTGTAACCCATGGAGCTGGTATACTTAACTTAGCTGCAAATGGAATTACATCTGTAAATACCCAAGCTATAGTTAATAGTAATGGTGGAGTTATTAAGAATGGAATGAAGTACATTGGATTTAACACAAGTGGTAAACCGAATATAACTGGCTCATTAATTTGGAATATTCCTGGAGCCGCTCCAAGCTTAGCTAACTCTCTAGTTTCTTGTTTCTTAGAGAAGATGAATATTGCAACGATTAAACAAAGAGTTGCCCCTGATCCACCGTGCATTGCGTAAACGTCAACGAAGTTTCTAGTTAATGAGTAGATTGGCTCTTTTCCTGCAGTAACTAATTCGTTGTTCTTGTTTAAAGCTGTTCCGTACATAGCATCTAGAACTGGACCAACCATGTTCATACCATGTAAACCGAAGAACCATAAAATTTGTGATAATACAATTAATCCGATATAAGTAGCTGGTGATTGTCCAAGTGCCATTAATGGTTCTTGAATTGTTGTCCAGATGAAATCTTTATATGATTTTTCTAAACCATATTTGAAGATTAATCCGATTGCACCTACTAAGAATACAACGATAATTGCTGGAATAACTGATGAGAATGCTCTTGATACAGCTGGTGGCACTTGTTCTGGCATTTTGATTGTAAATCCTTTTTTTGTTAAAGTAACAAATAATTGAGTACAAACTAATGCTATAATCATTGCTGCGAACATTGCCTCAGAGTTGAAGTAACCCCATGACATTAATCCCCAAGCATCTCCAGTAACCTTAACACCATTTTGCTCTAAAGTAATTCCTTTAACCATATCTGGCATTAAAGTGATGTATGATGCAATTGAAACTAATGCTGCTGATAAACCATCAACATCGTAAGCTCTAGCTAATGAATAAGAAAGAGTTATAATAACGAATAATGACATTATAGCTAGAGTTCCCCACCAAACTTGACCAGTAATTCCTATTAAATACTTGTCAACGAAAGGTTGTACACCTGTCTTGTATGACTCGATTGTGTTTAATTTTTCACCAACTAGTGAATCTGCCTTAAAAAATACGTTTTGGAATAGTACAGCGAATGCACCAACCATTGACATTGGTAATGTAGCAACGAAACCGTCTCTTAAAGCACCTAAGTGTTTTTGAGAACCGATAACTGTAGCTATTGGCATAACCTTAGCTTCTAAGAATGCCGCTAATTTGTCCATAAATTTCATTTTTAGTTCCCCCCTAAAATGATTTTGTTTTTATATGATCATTACTCAAGGTAGTTGAAGTGCCTTTCAACTACTTCTCAAGCAATGTACATAACGTTTTTTTGTTTTCAGCTCTTGTTTCTTTTCCATTTTGGAAATTTATTAAGTATTTAATACAATCAAAATGATTGTGTATTAACCTAAACTCTTATTTTATATAAGGTTCTAATAGTGGCATAATCTTTGCTATATTTTTCAGAGCAAAATCTGCTGGTTTAATAGTTACATGTGGGATACTCTTTCCTTCTAATGATGCTACTATTTTAGCTTGTACTAACATCATGTCTGGTGATACGATTGCAACATCTACTCCACCTTTTGAAATTTCTTCCTCATAATTTCCTTCTAATGCAAAAACCCATTCTAATGGAATATTGTTTTTTTCAGTGTGATCCACCATAACTCTTTCAAATGATTTTGCTTGTCCAGTTCCTTTAGAAATAACTAATACCTTACTCATTATTCCATCTCCTTTTATTAATAATCTACAAATATGAATTTAACTTAAGGTATATAAAATTGTAACCTCGTGTTATCATTTACATTTTAACACTATTTTTTGTGTTTGTATAGGTTTTTTTTGAATTTTTATAAGTATTTTTATTTTCTGACTTTTTATTTGTTTAATCATAAAAACTTTTACATTATCACTTATAATAAAATTCTTTTTTCCCTACACAACTTATTTTATATACTTTTTTATCAAATGTAAACATTTTTATTAAATATTTTCCTAAATTTCGTTCTACATTTTTCGCTATTATAAATTAAATTACACTTTTTTGTATTTAAATTTATAATTTGATTTTAATAGTTATAATACTTTAGGAAAATAATTTTTAATTATCTCTACATGTATACTATATTGCATAAATTGAATTTTTATTCCTATAACTACATAAATTTTTTTATTTAACATCCCATAATATAAATTATACTATAAATTCTTTTTCTACCCTATTTCTAATTTCCTTAATAAAGTTAAAAGAATTAACAACTTTTATATCATCAAAACTTACTAATGATGCAAGATCCTTAGTAACAACTCCATCATTAATTGTTTTTATTGATGCTTTTTCCAATATTTCTGCAAACTTTACTAGTTCATTATTGTTATCCAATTCTCCTCTTTTCCTTAGCGCTCCTGTCCAAGCAAATATTGTTGCCATTGAATTTGTTGATGTTTCCTCACCCTTTAGATGATTGTAATAATGTCTTTGTACCGTTCCATGGGCTGCTTCATATTCATAATAACCTTGTGGTGATACTAATACCGATGTCATCATTGCTAATGATCCAAAAGCTGTAGCAACCATGTCACTCATAACATCTCCATCATAATTTTTACAAGCCCAAATAAAACCACCCTCTGATTTAATAACCCTTGCTATAGCATCATCAATTAATGTATAAAAATATTCTATCTTATTTTGTTCAAACTTTTTCTTATACTCTTTATCAAAAACATCTTGGAAAATATCTTTAAAATTGTGATCATATTTCTTAGAAATTGTATCTTTAGATGCAAACCATAAATCTTGTTTTGTATCTAGTGCAAAATTGAAACAACTTCTTGCAAAACTTTCAATTGAATCATCTAAGTTATGCATCCCTAATACTACTCCTGAGTCCTTAAAGTTGTGAACTAATTCTCTTTTTTCTTCACCACTTTCACTTGTAAATACTAATTCAACCTTACCTTTGCCTTCAATTTTCATTTCTACATCCTTATATACATCCCCATAAGCATGTCTTGCTATAGTAATTGGTTTGTTCCAAGTTCTAACAAAAGGCTTTACTCCATCAATTAGTATAGGTGCTCTAAAAACTGTACCATCCAATATAGCCCTTATTGTTCCATTTGGACTTTTCCACATATTTTTCAAGTTGTATTCTTCCATTCTAGCTCCATTTGGTGTGATGGTTGCACATTTAACACCAACACCATATTTTTTTATTGCTTCTGCAGCATCTACAGTTACCTTATCGTCTGTTTCATTCCTATATTCTAGCCCCAAATCATAGTACTCTGTCTTCAGTTCAATAAACGGATTTAATAACTCCTCTTTTATCATGCCCCATAAAATTCTAGTCATTTCATCTCCATCCATTTCTACCAATGGTGTTGACATTTTAATCTTTTCCATATTTTAGCCCCCTTTTAAATATAATAATGGTATTATTATACAATATAATCCATTATAATACAATGAGGATGCATTAAACAACCGCTTCATACATCCTCATATTTTTAAGGTTCATATTTTTTTGAAAAACCAATAAACAACTCCATATTTTTTGAAATATATTTATCTTTATGTCTTATTAAAAATAATTCTCTAAATATTCTACTATCTTTAATTCTTGCAATTGCAACTTCACCCCTCTTATTCATATCCTTTACACACATTAGAGAAATACAACCAACCCCTATATTTGCTTCTACTATATTCTTAATAGCTTCAGTATTACCAATCTCTAAAAATACATTATACGGAATATTATTAGATTCTAAATATCCTTCTACAATTTCTCTAGTTCCACTTCCCCATTCTCTCATTATTAATTTTTGATTTATCAATTCATCCTTTTCAAACTCTCCAATTCCCCTCATAGGGTTCTCATTTCCTAATACAAACACAATCTCATCTGTCCATATACCTTCTTTTATTATTTCATCTGAAGTGACCTTGCCTTCGATAAATGCAAAATCTATTTTATTTTCTAATAGCAATTTTTCTATATTTGATGTATTTTCAATAATAATTGAAATATCAATATTACAAAATTCCTTAGAAAATTCTTTTATAATTGTTGGTAAAATATATATCCCTATTGTAGTACTCGCACCTATTATTATTTTACCTCTTCTATTCATTCTTTGTTCTCTTAATGTAACAACACCTTCTTCATATAAATTTAGAATCCTTCTTGTATACTCTAAGAAAACCTCTCCTTCATGTGTAAGATATAACTTTTTACCCATTCTGTCAAATAAGTTACACTCTAATTCACTTTCTAGTTCTTGTATTGTTTGCGATATTGATGGTTGCGACACGAACATACTCTTTGCAACTTTAGACATATTTAAATTTAAAGCTGTATGATAAAATATTTCTAACTTTCTAAAATTCATATTTTCCCCTCTCCATAATAAGCCTTAGATATAACAAAAAAATAATGCAATGCATTATTTTTTTATCTCTTCATATTCTACATCAATAACATCTTCATTTTGTACTGGTTCATTTTTGTTTATTTCCACCTCAAAGTATTTATCATCACTTGATTTACTTGCCTTATTTCCTTTAAATACTTTTTTCAATTTGAAGAATGCCCAAAGTATTAATCCAACTAAAATCATCCAAGGCAATATTTTAACAAATAAACTCCCTACAATCCATACTATTAACACTGTAATTATTATATATAAAATTTTATTTATATTCATTTTCATCACCCCTCCATGCTTTGTCTTATATTATTATACTAATTTTTTGTGACTATTTAAAGACAATATTATTTTCATATATTTAAAAGGACATTTGTAATTAACAAAATTACAAACATCCCCTTTAATTATTTCTTTGACTGTGCTATTTTCGGTAAAATGAACCCTAATCCAATTAATATAAACGGTGTTACTACATTTAATATAAATTGGAACCACCAATCTGTAGTAAATGTATCTATTCCATTTGGGAACATTCCCATAATACAAGCAAATGCCGTAAAGGCAAAACACCAATATCCAAAACCTAATGCAATAGAATCATTTTTTACAAACTTATAATCTGATTTGAATCTATCATTCGCTTTTTTAAGTGCTATAAATGCTAAAAATACCCATAAATATCTCATTGGCATTACCACTGAATTTAATTTTAATAGCCAATTAAATAAATCATTCATATTTCCTATTCCTAAAGCTGGCACTACAATTAATATACCAACAAGTACAGCTGTCATATAGTATCCATTTATAGGTGCACCATGTTTATTTGTTTTTGTTAATGATTTCGGTACAAAGTTATCATCTGTATCTGCTAACAATACCTTTAATGGAGCATCTATTGAAAATACTAGTGCTGAAATTTGTGCTACACAGTTTGCTAGTGCATATATTACTAAAAATACATTTCCTACTCCATAATATTCGCCTAACATTTTAAATGCATAATATTGTCCATTCATCATCAGATCCTTAGGTATATTATTTGCATCAAACATCATCGCCATTGCAATTGATCCTAATATAGCAGATATTGCTACCATTACAGCTAAAACTATCATTCCTCTTGGGAATTCCTTTGAAGGGTTTTTAGTATTGTTTACATATGGAGATATTTTCTCTGCTCCTCCAACTGCAAATACAAGCATTGATAAAGTTGTTAAATATGTAAAATCAAAATTTGGTATTATTGATTTTACAGTAATATCAGTTGTAGCTATAGCTGTTCCTCTTAATGCTGGTGCTGATATAACTAATATAATATATAATAATGACATTATAAATATTGATGTTCCTGCTATTGTTCCTATTCTCTTTAATGATGTAACCCCCATAGAAGCAACCCATAAAAATAATAAAAATACACCTAAAGTTAATAACTGAGCTATTATTGGTGCCATATCATTTATTAAGCTACCATCTCCTTTAGCAGCCCAACCTAATGCAATTAAAACTGATTGAGGTTTTTGTGCTAAATACGGAATATGTACTACCCAATATGTCCATCCTGCAAAGTATGCTAAAGTTGGTCCCATTGTAGATCTTATCCACGAACTAACCCCAGCCTTTCCATCTTTAAATACCGAACCTAATTCACCAACCATTAAAGCATACGGTACAAAATATAAACCTATAATTAATACCCATGATACTAATACCTTAAGCCCTTGATTTGCAAAATTATTAACTACATTTCCAAATCCCCAAACTGATACAAAGGCCATTAAAGCTAAATTGTACCACCTTAGTTTCTTTTGTTCATCTAACATAGTATTTCTCCTTCCACTATTTTCTCTTATGTTTTGTATAAATACCTAGATTTATACCTATTATATTTTATCTAAAAATAGGTTTATTTTCAAATGATTAATTAAAAATTTTACATATTTTTTTTATTGTTCAATAATTATTAAAATATTAAAAGATACCTTCATATAAAGATATCTTTTAAAAACTTATATTAAAAACTTCAACATGAATATTAATCCTACAATTATAGTAGTTGCAGAAATTTCTTTTCTCTTTCCAGTTGCTACTTTTAATATTATATATGATATTACCCCAAAAACAATTCCATCAGAAATACTATATGATAATGGCATCATTATTATAGTTAAAAATGCAGGTATTGCCTCTGTAAAGTCTTCTAGATTTATTTCTTTAATAGGCTCTATCATAAATAACCCTACTAAAACCAAAGCTGATGCTGTTACAGCAGGTGTTATAGTCGCAAACAGAGGTGAAAAGAATAGTGCTAATAGAAACATAAACCCAGTTGAGACTGCGGTTAATCCTGTTCTACCACCTTCCGCTACTCCTGATGCACTTTCTACAAATGTTGATACTGTACTTGTTCCAACACATGCTCCAAATGTTGTACCTATTGCATCAGCAAACAATGCTTTTTTAATATTTGGTACTTTACCATTTTCATCTAACATTTTAGCTTTTGTTGCAACACCAACTAAAGTTCCTAATGTATCAAACATATCCATGAATAATAATGTAAATAGTACAATAACCATATCTAATGTAAATATATTATTCCATTCAAAACTAAATAATACTGATGATATTGATGGTGGTGCTGACATTATAGCCTCTGGCATAGGAGTTATACCCATAGGAATTCCTATTATGGCTGTTGATATCATTCCAATAAATAATGCACCTTTAACATTTCTAGCTAATAATATTCCTGTTATAGCAATCCCAATTATAGCTAGTAAACCTGTTCCACTTATTATATTACCAAGAGTTACTATAGTACCTCCACCTTCTGGATGAACAACTATACCTGCACCCTCTAAACCTATTAAAGCTATAAACAATCCAATCCCAACAGAAATAGCTTTCTTTATACTGTCTGGAATAGAATCAACAATTGCCTCTCTAACATTAAAAGCTGTAAGTAATATAAAAATTAATCCTTCTAATAAAACTGCTGTTAATGCAAACTGATATGAATATCCCATACCTAAAACTACAGTAAAGGCAAAAAATGCATTTAGACCCATACCTGGTGCTTGAGCAAATGGTAATTTAGCGTATATACCCATTATCATTGTTGATACAAAGGCTGATAATGCTGTAGCTGTAAATACTGCTCCACTGTCCATTCCTGCCGCTGATAAAATTGATGGATTAACAATTAAAATATATGCCATAGTCATAAATGTTGTTATTCCAGCAACTATTTCTCTTTTAATATTACTTTCATTTTGACTTACTTCAAAATAATTATCAATAAATCCATTCTTCTTTAGTAAATTTTTCATTTCATCACTCTTTCGTATATTATTAAATATCCATGAACTATAATATACTATTTCCAAATAAAAATAAAGAGCAAAGCGAATATTAATAGTATTATTTTTATTATTATTAATATAAAGACTACTTTTTTATCAAATCATTAGTTATATAGTTCGTGTTTTATCTTATTTCAATTCCTCCCATTAATACAAAACAGTTTATTGTAACTATAGGTGCATTATTATCACCTATTGTTGGAGTCTTATTTTCGTATCCTCCTAATATCTGTGTTCCCTTCACTATAACTCTAACACCTTTTGGTGCTATAATATCTATTCCTCCAAGTATACAACAACAACTAATAGTTATATCTCTTCTTACAATTGCTTCAGAAAAATCTGCATCAATCCCACCTAATATAGTTGTTATTTCTCCTGCCATTAAATCATCCGTAACATTTCTTACATCTTGCCCAGATAGAATAGAAAAGTAGCTTGGTCTTCCATTAAGATCATTTGATGATGTATTTTTTTTATAGTCCCTATTTATATTCTCATAATTACTCTTTATTTGTTTTTTATTACTCCCAAATATTAATCTGAACCCAAGAATTATGATCATTGATGCCAATACAAGTGACCAAATATTAACATTAGGTAATAAATTCATTTGATCTCCTAATAAAATCAAACCTACTACTGTTATAAATGTATTACTAACCTTTACCCCTTCGCTAATCATACTAATAATACCAGGAACAATTAGTAATAAAGTCCACCAACCTTTAAATAAGGTTATATCCCATACTCCTAATTCTCTTCCTAACAAAGCAACCCCTAGTATAACAATTATTATACCCATTAAAATAGAAGTCCTTCTTTCTTTCATATTACCACTCCTTTCTTTTATTAATATTATACCATATTTTTCTATTTTTGCCCCGTTTAAATTCTGTAACATAACTCTCCATATGGCATATACTGTAATAAATTGAATCAACAATACGAGGTGATTTAAAGTGTATTTATCTAATGGCAAAAGTTCAAATATATATGTTATATATCACTTCCCTTACAATGTCATTAACTCTGATATATTCACTCAAATAATTCCAAGCAAAGCTATCTGTCCGCAATTATCATATATGATATCAGCAGATACACTAGATGAAATAAGTAACAAAAATAACTTTTTAGCTGAATACTCAACTTATTACTGGGTTTGGAAAAATACCACTCCCACTGACTATATAGGCTTTTTTCAATATAGACGATATCTTAATTTAAACTCTGTAAATAATACTCCGTGGTCAAGTGAAGCATTAACTCAATTAACTAATGATTATGACATTATATTACCAAATAAAATTCAATTTAATTGTTCAATACTTGATCAATACGCAATGTTTCATGACCCTTTTTATATAAATAAAGCTATTGAAATACTTTCAACTAAACACCCAACAATTACTCCTTATTTCAAAGAAGCACTTACCTTTAACGAAGGATCCTTTTGTAATATGTTTTATATGAAATGGTATTTTTTCAATGAATATATGAGTATAATGATTCCACTATTTAATGAATTAGAATTATTCCTAAATCCTGGACATCAACCTAAGATATTTGCTTATATAGGTGAAAGATTATTTAATGGTTATATTCACTTTTTAAAGTCAACTAAAAATCCTTCAATTAAACATCTAGATATTGTTATGATGTAATTATATGTTGTATATTTTGTATATATGTATCATATTATATATTTCACTCATATCTTATTATTAATATTATAAATATGAGGTGATTATATTGTTACTTCCTAACGGTAAAACTTCTAGCATATATGTTATTTATCATTTTCCATATAGAATAGTAAATTCTGAAGTATTTACTCAGATAAGACCTAGTCAGGTACTAGCACCTGATTTACCTTCAATGATTTCCGCTGATTCTGGTAATGAAATAAGTAACAAAAACAGTCTTATCGCTGAATATTCAACTTATTATTGGGTTTGGAAAAACACAATTCCTACTGATTATATTGGATTCTTTCAATATAGACGATATATACCCTTTCTTCCCTCTAGCCAAAATTCTAGCAATGATGAAATACTTCTTCAAAGCAATGGCTGGACAAAAGAACATCTTTCAACTATAACAGATAACTTTGATATAATATTACCTGGAGATTTCTATCTGTGGAGATCAATTAAGGACCATTACCCTCTTTTCCATGATAAATTCTATTTAGATAAATCTATCGAAATCATTTCTAATAAATATCCTTACATTGCTCCCTATTATATTGATGCCTTAAATCAATGGTCAGGACATTTCTGTAATATGTTTTATATGAAATGGGAATATTTCGATGAATATATGAATTTCATCATGGATGTTTTTTCTGAACTTGAAAAACACATAAAGCCAGATTATCAGGAAAAGTGTCTTGCATTTGTAGCAGAGCGTATTTTTAATGGATTCACTTGCTACTTAAAAAATTCTAAAAACCCTCGATTAACTCAATTCCCTATTTTATTTTTATAAATAATAATAGGGCGATATGCTATTATCACCCTATTATTTATATTAGAATTTTGGTACTAAAAGTTCTAAATCTTTGAAACTCTTAACACCTTCATCATCCTTTGATGGTACTGATATCTCTTTAACATTATCAATGTCTGATAATTTAATTTCTATCTCAAAATCAGAATTTTGATTTGTAAATGAAGCTTTTACCTTTGTAATATATCCATCTTCCACTTCTACTACTAAATCTATTAAAACCGCTTCTGTTAGGAACTCTCCATTTAATTGATCTAAAATTTCTTTTCTATCTTCATCCGCTACTTTAGTTGAAGGATTTATTTCCTGGGCAAATTTTTTTAAGTTCTCATAACTCTTATCATCATTTACATAGTTTTTTAATATCTCTTTTATATCTTTTTCATTAATAGTTGCTGTAAACACCCCTGAATCACTTTTTGATTTACCATCTAATTCTTTGTAACTAATTAAATTCTTATCTTCTATATATTTATCAGTTATATTTAAAATGTCCTTAAAGCACGCCATTGCAAATTCATTTGTTTTATTAGACTTTAAAGCATTATCAATGTCTACCATTTCTCCCTCAGGTGCATTTTGTTTTGCCATTTCAATCAGCTCATCTGATGATATATATAAATACTTTGTATCACTTGGTAATCCAAATGCTTGATTTAGCAAACCTTGTGTATTAATAAATAACTCACTTTTCTTATCAACTTCCTTTACCATAACTGGTACTTTTAATCCATTAGCTGATATTTCTAATGTAGCTTCTACATTATCACCATCTCTTTTCACCTTTCCTGCAACCCCCCCTAATTGTTGTTGCATACCATTTGCTTTAACATTAATATTAGCAGAATATGAATAAGATTTTACCTCTTTAGTTTTAGAAATAGCATCCTCTAATGTTATTTGCTTTCCACAAGCACTTAACATTAATACCATTGAAATAGCCAATAAAATAATACTTACCTTATAACTTTTCTTTTTCATTTTAAATTCCCCTTTTAAATTTATTTCAATTAATTATATCCAATTTATCCTATAAATTCTTTATTATTCTAATTATTTAAGGAAAATTTAATATTGCTCAGTAATTTTCTTATAATTTATACTTCTATTTTATCCTTAATCTTATCAAATAATTTTTGACCTATTCTATCTACATTCATTATATCTTCAATTGCTTTAAATTTACCATTTTCATTTCTATACTTTATTATGTTCTCAGCAGTAACTGGACCAATTCCTTGTAATGTATCTAACTCTATGGCCGTTGCACTATTTATGTTTATTTTATCTGATTTATGTATTGGTTTTACTTCATTAACTACTTCATTTGAATCATTTTTCTTATTTATTATTATACATTCATTTGCCTTTAATTTTTCAGCTCTATTAATATTAGATATATCCGAATCCTCTGTTAAACCTCCTGCCTTCTCAATTAAATCTAATATTATGCTACCCTCTGCTAATGTATATACATTGGGATTTTTAACTTCACCCTTTATCTCAACAACAATTGTTGATTCTTCTTTATCTTTATCTTTTTCTATATTAAGGTCTACAAACATATCATCTTCGTTCATATTACTCTTCAATTCACCGCTACCTGTCATAAATTTAACCATTAATATACCTACTGATATTGAAACTAATAATATGGTTCCAATTACTTTATAATTCTTTTTCATTTTAAACACTCCTTTCCCACTGTATTATTGCCATGATATCAACAAATAAAACATAACTTTTGTTAATCAATTCTCTTATATTAAAATTAATACAAAAAGTCCCATGCATGACTACAAAAGTCATGCATGGGACTTATTTTTTCTAAACCTTTATCAAGTTCAGAACTTTTTATGTGTTAAATAATACTAAGATATATTATTTTACATTCTCTTCAATAGCAACTGCTACAGCAACAGTCATACCAACCATTGGGTTGTTTCCTGCTCCAATAAGACCCATCATTTCAACGTGAGCTGGAACTGATGATGATCCTGCGAATTGTGCATCTGAGTGCATTCTTCCCATTGTATCAGTCATTCCATATGAAGCTGGACCAGCTGCCATGTTATCTGGGTGAAGAGTTCTTCCTGTTCCACCACCTGATGCAACTGAGAAGTACTTCTTACCTAAATCAATCATTTCCTTCTTGTAAGTTCCAGCAACTGGGTGTTGGAATCTTGTAGGGTTAGTTGAGTTACCAGTGATTGATACATCAACTCCTTCGTGATGCATTATAGCAACACCTTCTCTAACGTCGTTAGCACCGTAGCACTTAACCTTAGCTCTTGGTCCGTTAGAATAAGCTTTTTCTCTAACGATTTCTAAATTACTAGTGTAGAAATCAAACTTAGTTTCAACATAAGTAAATCCGTTGATTCTTGAAATGATCATTGCTGCATCTTTTCCAAGACCATTTAAGATAACTCTTAAAGGTTCTTTTCTTACTTTGTTTGCTTTTTCAGCTATTTTAATAGCTCCTTCAGCAGCAGCAAAACTTTCGTGACCTGCTAAGAAAGCAAAACACTTAGTTTCTTCTCTTAAAAGCATAGCTCCTAAGTTTCCGTGTCCTAAACCAACTTTTCTATCATCAGCAACTGATCCTGGGATACAGAATGCTTGTAATCCTTCACCGATTGCTTCAGCAGCGTCAGCAGCCTTTGTGCAACCCTTCTTTATAGCTATAGCAGCTCCTAAAACATAAGCCCAAGCAGCATTTTCAAATGCGATTGTTTGAGTTTCCTTAACTATTTTATATGGATCTACTCCGTACTCGTCACATACAGCTTTAGCATCTTCTAATGTTTTCATGCCGTACTTTTCTAGTACAGGAGTGATTTGTCCTATTCTTCTTTCATAACTTTCAAATAATGCCATGATAACTTCCTCCTTATAACTAAATTATGAGTGTCTTGGATCTAGTAATTTAACTGCATCATCAACTCTTCCATATTGTCCTGATGCTTTTTCTAATGCTTCATTAGCTTCCATTCCCTTAGCAATGAATTCCATCATCTTTCCAAGGTGAACAAACTTATATCCAATGATTTCGTTATCTTCATCAACAGCAATCTTAGTTACATAACCTTCTGCCATTTCTAAGTATCTTGGACCTTTAGCCACTGTTCCGTACATAGTACCAACTTGTGATCTTAATCCCTTACCTAAATCTTCTAATCCTGCTCCAATTGGTAATCCATCTTCTGAGAACGCAGTTTGAGATCTTCCGTAAACAATTTGTAAGAATAATTCTCTCATAGCTGTGTTTATAGCATCACAAACTAAGTCAGTGTTTAAAGCTTCTAATATTGTCTTTCCTGGTAATATTTCTGAAGCCATAGCAGCTGAGTGAGTCATTCCTGAACATCCAATAGTTTCAACTAATGCTTCCTCAATAATTCCATCTTTAACATTAAGAGTTAATTTACATGCTCCTTGTTGAGGTGCACACCAACCCACTCCGTGAGTTAATCCTGAAATATCCTTTACTTCCTTAGCTTGTACCCATCTTCCTTCTACAGGGATTGGTGCTGGACCATGGTTAGGACCCTTTGCAATTACACACATTTCTTGTACTTCTGTTGAATACATCATAATTCTTAGTCTCCTCCCTAATTATTAGATAATTATAGTTTAAGCATTAGTGCTTATTCTATATTATAGACTTGGTCATAATTCGTCCCAGTGGGATAAATTCATGTTACACCTAATATAATATCAAAACTCTGCTCATCTCACAACTATTATTTAAAAATTTTGCCTTATTCACAAGAAATTTTATATCTTGATAAATTTTAAGCTATATGATAATATTATATTTATCAAGCCGCTGTGGCGGAATGGCAGACGCATTCGACTCAAAATCGAACGGGAAACCGTATGGGTTCGACTCCCATCAGCGGCACCAAAAAAAGATGCTAAATTTAGCATCTTTTTTATTTTAAAATTAATGAAAAAATCTTTTTATATCTTCAACAAACTCTTCTTTTTTATCATCAAACACATTATGCCCACACATATCGTATTCTTTGAATTCAATCAATTTATTTTTAATATTCTTATATTCCTTGCTAGCTATATGATAATCTATTAATTTATCTTTATTTCCATGAGTAATCAATACTGGAATTTTAATATTTTCTAAGTCCTCTCCAAACCTTTGATCAAACAACCACTCTCTCATTGCCCAAGAATGTTTTAAACTTTTAGAGTTTGATGAAAATATAAAGTTTTTTATTGACTTTCTTTTTAATACACCTTTAATACCCTCGCTACTCATAGGTATTGTATTTACTAGAAACAGAAAACTTTTTGGGATCCTACTTTTATAAGAATTAAGTAAGTTCTTAACTGTATTTTTCATTCCATTATCTGTAAAAAATATTGCTGGACATGCACTTACATACCTTTCTACCTCACATGGATAATTTCTCAAATATAAAAATCCTAAAGCCCCTCCAAATGATCCACCCCACAAGAAAATTCTTTTATCCTGAAATCTTCTTTTAACATCATTAACAACTACATGTACATCATAACTAATATCATGATCCATTATTTGTTGTTCTAAATCATATGTAGATTTACCACTTCCTCTTTGGTCGAAGTAAACTAAAATAAAATCTTTTTCTAACTCCTTAAAACTTTCATTTTCTATTAATGGATCTGCGCCACTCCCTGGCCCGCCATGTAATATTATAATAACTTTATCTGCGTTACTATTTCCTTTAATAGTTGTATACAGCCTTACTTCCTTTGAATGGATATAATAACTTTCCTTCATATTCACACCCCGCTTTTCCTTTAACTAATTTTACCACTTTTCTAAAAGTAAGTTCAACCAAATTGTATTAATTAATTATAAACTATAGTAACCATTATTAAACTTATATATAATAAACTTATATTTTCAATAATATTTAAGGAGGTATTTTATGAATACAACTATAAATAAAATAGCACTTGTTGCTTGCTCTAACCCTTATAAACTTATAAATAAACCTAAATTAAATAATTTAGTAACCATATTAAGCTCTATGAATTTAGAAGTTGTCGTTTCTCCATTTATTTTTGAAGATAAATCAACACCTAGCAATAGAGCTAATATCTTCATGGAATATATGTTAGACCCATCTATTAGTATTATTTTTGACATTTCTGGTGGTGATTTATGTAACGAAATATTAGATTTCATTGATTTTGATAAACTAAAAGAAAACACTACACTTTACTGTGGATATAGTGATAATTCTGTACTAATAAATGCTCTTTATGCAAAATGTAATATAACTAGCCTAAATTATCAAATTACCAGACTTTT